>NZ_JAYGHE010000001.1:0-32093 GCF_034931145.1 Nostoc sp. UHCC 0252
TCTAATGAGTAAAGTTCTTAACTTATTACTTATTACTCATTACTTATACGCAAAGCAGCTTGTGAGAAATGCGGGTATAAGTGTTTTTCAGCCCATAAGTGCGTAGGCGTAACCCGTCGTAGACATCGCTATATAGGGGAAATTGCGCCCGAATTGTTCGGTTCTACCACTTTCAATAGCACACAAATAGTTATAACCTCGGAGGTAGTAGTGAGATGTCTACCTTAGACGCTGTTAGTCGCTCTTGAATTAAGGGGTGAAAACTTGTGTACGAATGGATATTGCCAAGCCTGAGCGAAATCTTGGCCCAAAATCAATCAAGTGTGGCTGAATGTTCACCTGGTAAAGCAGAGCGGCAGTGGCGTGTTAGCCTCGCAGCGACAGAACATTTGCTATTAAATACTTTAGCAGGTAATTCGGTTGACACAACCCAAGGATTAGTTTTAGCTGCACCCGCACCCTTATTTAGCCAGCCAAAACTGACTCAAAGTTTACAAACAGTCACTTTTACAGCAAAACCATTTAATCCTTTGGCGCTGATGCCATTTCAGATGCCAGATGTTATTGCACCCATAGATGAAGAAATCGCTCCTCATGAATCGGTACTTCCCTTATTACCTGCCGATCCTCTCGGTGCAGAGCAGTTTTGCTTAGTTTTTACTGATAAATTTAGATTAGTACTGGTTCTAGCAACCCATAAAAACGGTAAAAAAACCTTTTCATTTTCTTTTGAGCCGGAAGTAGTACAGCAAGCTTGGCGATCGCTCGGAGCGAGGGTAATGCTGGCTAATCCAGAATTTTTTGCCCGCCTGGATGTATTGGTACAACAGTATTCTCCGGTAGCACCAGATTGCCGGATCATGATTCAGTTTAGCCAGTTATTGCTTCAGGAATTAACAGAAGCAGAAGGGACTGGAGAAGAAGCAGGGGAGCAGGGAGCAGGGAGCAGGGGGAAAAATACCAATTCCCACTTCCCAATTCCCAATTCTCAATTCCCAATCCCCAATCCCCAATCCCCAAATCCTGATGTAGAATTGCTGCAAGCTTTCGCTCACGAAGTCCGCACACCTTTAACAACTATTCGCACCATGACTCGTCTGCTGCTGAAGCGGCGAGACTTAGATGCTAGTGTGATCAATCGTTTAAAAATTATCGATCATGAGTGTACAGAGCAAATTGATCGCATGGAGTTGCTATTTAAAGCAGCAGAACTAGAAACTACTGCCTCAGCAAAACCGTCAAAAACTCAACTCACGCCGATGTCTTTAGATCAAGTGTTACAGCAAAGCATTCCCCGTTGGGAACAGGCAGCGCATCGGCGGAACTTAACTTTAAATGTTGTTTTACCTCAGCAACTACCAACTGTGGTGAGTAATCCTATGATGCTGGATCAAGTACTCACTGGTTTGATAGAGAATTTCACTCGTAGCTTACCCTCTGGTAGCCATATTCAAGTACAAGTTATTCCGGCTGGAGATCAACTTAAGTTACAATTATCGCCTCAATTTGGGTGCAAAGATTCGAGTAAAGTCGCCACACCTGCAACACCACCAATTCGCAAAGCCCTTGGTCAATTGCTGATGTTCCAACCGGAAACGGGTACGATTAGTTTAAATATTGCCGCAACGAAGCATTTGTTTCAAGCGATCGGCGGGAAATTGATTGTGCGCCAGCGTCCACACTATGGGGAAGTTTTGACGATTTTCCTTCCCTTAGAAGTCAGCAATAAACATAAATTAGGAGCTGAAACTTAGGAGTGAAGATTATTGAAGAAGAATTCAGAAGTCAGAATGGGCTAAACGCCCCGCTACCGCTAACAGGAGTCAGAATCAATCAGTCGGGGATTCAGACCGGCGCAGGATTGAAGACCACCACATTTTCAATTTGGTGGAGGTCTTAAACCCAATTATTCTCTGAATTCTGACTCCTGATTCCTGAATTCTGTTCGATAAACTATTTTTTAAAATTATAAATTCACTCTAAATTAACCTGAGTTAAAGATACCTCTCCCTGCCTTGAACTTTCGTTCAAGTCTGTCCCTCTCCGAGTCGGAGAGGGACAGGTTTTATGTAGTAAAAGGGAGAGGTCTTTCTATTTAGACACAATCTTTGCAACACATTCTTGGGCCAAGACGCGATGAATCGCGTCTCTACAAATGGTGTATTTGTCGCATTCCTTTCTCAAATTGGTATAATTTGTCTCACATTAAATTAAACAGTAATTAAATTTCTCTAACTTGCCATTTGTAAAAATAGATGCCAAAAATGTATATAAATTCTGGCTAAAAGCCGAGTACAAATTTGTGTACACATCAACAAAAAAATTATGGCAAGTTTTGAAGTAATTGAAAAAGAAAGCTTACGTTTAGTCAAGGTAACTTTGCAAAACGAAACAGTACGGACTGAATCTGGTGCTATGTACTATATTCGTGGCAACGTTCAGATGCAATCTAAAGCCCCTTCAGCAGGTGGATTTTTAAAATCCTTAGCCACGGGAGAAAACATTTTCCGCCCTACATATACAGGTACGGGTGAATTATATTTAGAGCCATCTTTATCGGGATATCACATTCTACAACTAGATGGTAGTGAATGGATTTTAGATAGTGGCGCTTACTGGGCCAGTGATGGCACTGTAGAAGTGGGAGTTGAACGAAACAAATTTGTATCAGGCTTAATTGGTGGCGAGGGTTTGTTTCAAACAAAAGTTAAAGGTAGGGGGAAAGTGGTGATGGTAGCACAAGGCCCTGTAGAAGTAATCAATTTACAAAATGACCGATTAGTTGTTGATGGAAATTTTGCGATCGCTCGCACAACTACCTTAAATTATCGCGTTGAAAAAGCTACTAAATCTCTTTTAGGTGCGATGACTTCTGGTGAGTTTCTCGTCAATACTTTTGAGGGAACGGGGACTGTATTACTGGCTCCTGTACCTTATTGGCAAGTTATGATGCTCCGCCAAATTACTGCTGCAATCCCAAAAACTTCGAGCTAAAAATTATCGGCAAGTTTGAAATAGCAAGGAATTAAAAACTAATTATTCACAATTGTAATCACTTAGGTGGTAATTAAAGTTTTAATTCCTTTTGTTAACTTTTTAAGCAAGATAGATTATCACAAAATTTGTGATGCTGTTTTTTGTTTAACTTTGAATAAAGGCAAAGTTTGGATAGCACCACAAAATTAATTTGGGGGATAATCATAACCGATTACTCATTTTCATATTGCGATCGCTCTTGGAGTATCGGCAACAGTTGGCAGTTGCACTGTAAATGTGGAACCTTCATATAATTTACTTTTTACAGAAATAGATCCGCCACAGCGCACTAGCAATTGTTGTACTATTGTTAACCCTAAGCCAGCACCAGCATAATCTTCAGTAGCTCCTGTACGCACCCGATAAAATCGGTCAAAGATTTTGGAAATCTCGCTTTCGGGAATACCGATACCTGTGTCGCGGAATTCTAATTGAACATAATCGCCTTGAAGACGCGCCCGCACCCATACTTCACCGCCATTAGGGGTAAACTTAATGCTGTTGTGCAGCAGATTAATTACAATCTGCCTCAGCCCACCGCTCACACACCAAATAGATGGGAGTTCAGTGGGTATGGTGTAGGCTAGCATAATCCCCTTTTCTTGGGCTAGAGGTTGGTACGTACTGACTACACCAGGTACAATCTCTGAAAGGCGCACCGACTCCAAAGCCAGCCCCTCCAAATTACGTTCTAGTTGCAACAGTTCCAACAAACCTGTAATTAGAGAATTCTGCTGATCGCACTGGGTATTTAACATCTGTAAATAACGTTGTCGTTGCGGGGGTTTCAGATTAGGAGAATTCAATAACGAAAGTGCTGTTTTGATATGCGTTAGAGGTATACGCAGTTCTTGACAGAGATTCTTGAGATATTCATCTTGGAGTTGTTCTTTATTGTGCAGTTCTTGATTTACCTGCTGCAACTTGGTAGTGCGGGCTGTGATGATTTGACGATTGATTTCATCCTGTCGCAGGAGTTGTTTAGCGAACAGTTGAGCCATCGTTGCGGCTTGGGGCATAGTTGGACAAATAAAATCAGCAGGTACAATTAGCGATGATACTGGTGCGATCGCTTGTCGGATACCATCTAATACTTTCTGAATTATTCTCCCTTCAACGGTAGTTATAATCAGCAATGGCTGATTTTTATTAGTATTTACCTTCGCGGATGCCTGATTTTTGCGTTTTTTAAGTGGCCGATGAGCCAAAATTAAACTACAAAACTGGGGCGCTAACACCATCAGAAAGTTCTCCCGTCGCAGTTGGCTATCTGGGGATAGGTGAACGGTGACATGATGAGGAGATGAGGAAGATGAGGGAGATGAAGAAGAATTTTCTTCCCCTCCTCCCTCATCTTCCCCGGCTTCCGCTTTTCCATTCTCGTCAATCTGGCAAGTATAAATGAGACTAGACGCACCTACCGAAGATTGATAACGCGCTAATTCTGATTGCCAAATTTTTTCTGGTGGTAGCTTCGCCCATAAAGTGGCTACAATTTGCTGCTCAATTAGTAAGTCAATTTGCGCTCTCACCAGTGATAGCAGAGTCGCAGGACTGAGGGATAACGGTTTTGGAGGCACTTGCACTCCCATAACCACTTGATAAACAGACAGATCCTTGGCCAGAGAAACATTCATGAGTCAAGCACAAAAGGATGAAGCAACAAACAAATCTGTCTTCGATTTTCACCTTTATGTGTGCATTTTTTACAAAATCCCCGCAGAAATAAACATTAGCTGTAAAAAATCTACTTAAGAGGGAGTGGGGCAGGGAGCAGGGGGCAGGGGGCAGGGAGCAGGGAGCAGGGAGCAGGGGGCAGGGAGCAGGGGAAGAAGAATTATTGCCCAATTCCCAATTCCCAATTCCCAAATTAACGTCTTTGGTGTAAAGCGTCGCGTGCGTGTTCTCGGTCATCAAAATGGATTTTTTCAGTGCCGAGAATTTGATAGTCTTCGTGACCTTTGCCAGCAAGCAACACTCCATCACCTGGTTGTGCTTGTAAAATAGCGGTACGAATTGCTGTAGCCCGATCGCAAATTACCATTGGCTGAACTGTTGGGTCAATTCCTGCCAAAATATCTTCTAAAATCCTTTCTGGGTCTTCAGTCCGGGGATTATCTGATGTCACCACTGCTACATCAGCTAACTCAGCAGCAATTTTACCCATTTTTGGGCGCTTGGTGCGATCGCGATCGCCACCGCAACCAAACACACAAATCACCTTGCCAGGTATAAATGGACGTGCAGCTTTGATCAAATTCTCCAAGCTATCGGGTGTGTGGGCATAATCCACAATCACGCTAATATCTTGCTCAGGTTTAATCTGTACCCGTTCCATCCGTCCGGGAACTCCAGGAAACTCAGGTATCACAGATGCCACTAACTGCAAATCTAGCCCCAAGTGTAAAACTGCTCCTACGGCTGCTAAAAGGTTTTCTAAATTGTATTGTCCGACTAGTGGCGATCGAAAAGCTACATCTCCTTTTGGTGTATGCAATGTACCACTGACACCATTCGGCTCGTAACTTAAATCACTCATCCATAAATCGGCGCTGCTGTCGTTGACGCTGTAACTCCAAACTCTTTCAGAATCCGACGAGGCAATTAACCGCTTTCCATAAGAGTCATCAGCATTAATTATTGCCCGTCCCTTGAGATAATCAGGACTAAACAACAACGCTTTGGCGGCAAAGTAATCTTCCATATCGGTGTGATAGTCGAGATGGTCTTGGGTAAGATTACTGAACACCGCCACATCAAACTCACAACCTAAGACTCTACCTTGGGCTAAAGCGTGGGAACTAACTTCCATCACGCCGAACTCACTACCAGCCTTTACCGCCTCTGCTAGCTGTTGTTGTAGTTCCACAGCAAAGGGGGTAGTGTGGGCAGCCGTTTGCTCAAAACCTGCCCAACGAGTGTAGAGAGTGCCCATCAAAGCTGTAGCGAGATTAGCTTTGTTGAGCAGAAATTCAATTAGATGAGTGGTTGTAGTTTTGCCATTTGTCCCAGTCACACCTACCAGTTTGAGTTTTCGCCCCGGATAGCCATAAAAAGCACTGGCTATCTGGGCACAAGCTTGAGTTATGTTACTTGCACTGATGACTACAGCCTGATTTGTGGGGGGATTTTTTTGTGCAGCTTCGGGGGAGACGATCGCAGCCACAGCCCCCGATGCGATCGCACTTTGCCAAAATTCCCCACCATCAACCCGCGTTCCTGGCATCCCAATAAACAAATCTCCCGCACTACAAGCATGGGAATTCGTCTTCAAACCCCTAACTTCCACATCCTCTATCGGATGGCTAGGCAATTGTTCAACACTATCTACCGCCGTTAGTAATTCCCGCAATTTCATTTTGTGAACCTCGTCACCTTCTTAATCTTGCGCTTATTCTGCATTATTTTTTTCTAATTGGCTAAATACTTACTTAACATTTGCTCTAACTGCTGCACACTAGCACGAGGAGAAGGACGCGGCAATGGTGCTTCTATAATTTCTTCCTCCGCGATGGCGGCTTGGTGAATCAGCGCTGTAGGCGGGTTTCCCGCCGTAGGCGACTGTGAACCCGGAGGGCGGTTCGATAAATAAAGTATCGGCACTTCATACTGGTACGCCGCGAACCAATCTTCACGAGTCGTAATATCCCTAATTTCTAGCTCGAAACTGAGATTTTGGATTTTTTCTAGCTTTTCTTGCAAGCCTTCGCATAAATGACAGCCGGGTTTACTGTATAAAATTAATCGCATTGGTTATTTGAGTTGTGGTAAGAAGTTATTTTAGAATAACGAGCCGCCAAGGACGCCAAGGAAAGATGGAAGGTATGAGTTTTGATGCAGGTGAGTATGTTGATCTTATGGCGTTGTTGTTGGATTTGCAGCTAAGAGATGAGTATCGGGATGGGGTGGTGGCAAATTTTGAGAGAATTATGGCGATCGCTAACCTTGTTAATGAGTTTCCTTTAACAGAGGACATTGAAGCTGCACCTATATTTGAACCATAGCCCTGTACATAAATTACGAATTACTATAATCCTCCGACTTAACATATACCTCAATATAGATCCGCTCTTTAGCATCTAGCCTTTACAGTAAAAATTAAGAAGACATTTATGAGTTAACTGATTCATGCCTGATGAACATCGCTTAGAAGAAGAGTTTCTATCCCAAGAAGCTGAAAGGAGAATATCCGAAAAGCTAGATGGAGCAGAAAAAATAGAAATAGATATACAAACTGATCTGTTGAAAATAGTTCAGGGACAGGCGGATGGAGTTTCGGTTGCAGGACAAGGGTTAGTCATCGAAAAAGATGTTCGCGTACAGGAAATTAAACTACAAACAGAAAGTATTAACATCAATCCCTTAAGCGCTCTTTTTGGGCAAATAGAACTCAATGAGCCTGTAGATGCCGTAGCTCGGATTATACTTACAGAAGTAGATATGAACCGGACATTGGCATCAGATTTTGTTCGCAGCAAATTGCAAGATGTTGATTTGGATGTAGATGGCAAAATTGTGAGTTTTGAAGCACAAAAAATCGAAATATTTTTACCTGGTGATGGCAAAATAGAATGCAGGGGAAAAGTGCTGTTAAAAGAAAAAGGAAACACTCGCGTTTTTGGTTACACTGCGATCGCCCGCCCACGCACTCATTCACAACCCGCGATGCTGGAGAGTTTTAACTGCACTGAAGGAGGGGGAATTTCCATCGAAGTAGCTACAGCTTTAATGCACAAAGCCAAAGAATTGATGAATATACCATATTTTAAATGGGAAGATATGGTGTTTCATATTAAAGATATAAAAGTAGAAACTGGTAGCTTAGTGCTTCTCGTAGAAACTCAAGTGAGGCAAATACCATCATCAGAAATATTATCTCCTTAGTAGTATTGGCAGTAGTTAAAAATAATTTTTGCTACTGAAGGATGATGTAAAATTAGTAAAATGTTTCTAATATTTAGAAAGCTACTTATTTCTAAATTCCAACTATGCAAGAGTATGATGTTGTGCTAATCGGTGCTGGACACAATGGCTTAGTTTGTGCAGCTTATTTGCTAAAAGCTGGTTATAGTGTCCTGTTACTAGAAAAGCGTTCTGTTCCAGGTGGTGCAGCAACAACTGAAGAATGTTTACCTCAAGAGGCTCCTGGGTTTAAATTTAACTTGTGTGCTATCGACCATGAATTTATTCATTTGGGGCCAGTTGTTGAAGAATTAGAACTAGAAAAATACGGCTTGCATTATTTGGAGTGCGATCCAGTTGTTTTCTGTCCTCATCCTGATGGGAAGTATTTCTTAGCACATAAGTCGCTGGAAAAGACTTGTGCAGAAATCGCTCGTTATAGTGAACGTGATGCCAAAAAATACGCCGAATTTGTAGATTATTGGCAACGAGCGATCGGTGCAATGATTCCGATGTTTAATGCACCGCCAAAGTCAGTTATAGATATCGTTGGTAACTACGATATCAAAAAATTCAAAGATTTATTTTCGATGATCGGTTCCCCGAATAAAACGCTGGACTTTATTCGCACCATGTTAACCAGCGCTGAAGATTTACTTAATGAGTGGTTTGATGAGGAATTTCTGAAAGCGCCATTAGCCAGACTCGCAGCAGAACTTGGTGCGCCGCCATCACAAAAAACCCTTGCCATTGGTGCAATCATGATGGCGATGCGTCACAACCCTGGAATGGCCAGGCCACGCGGCGGAACTGGCGCACTTGTGCAAGCTTTGGTGAATTTAGTCACAAGTAAAGGTGGCGTTATTCTCACAGATCAGCATGTTGAAAAAGTTTTAATTGATGATGGCAAAGCTGTTGGTGTCCGAGTGGCTGGTGGAAAAGAATATCGAGCTAAATATGGGGTAATTTCCAATATTGATGCCAAGCGGTTATTTTTGCAAATGACTGATAAAGCCGATGTTGATGGAGCCGATCCTGATTTATGGGAAAGATTAGAACGCCGCATTGTTAATAATAACGAAACTATCCTCAAGATAGACTTAGCTTTAGACGAACCACTGCACTTTCCATACCATGACCATAAAGACGAATATCTCGTTGGTTCTATCTTAATTGCTGATTCTGTGGCTCATGTAGAACAGGCTCATAGTAAATGTACCTTGGGAGAAATTCCTGATAGTGACCCATCAATGTATGTGGTCATGCCTAGTTATTTAGACCCCACATTAGCACCACCAGGTAAGCACACCGCATGGATTGAGTTTTTTGCTCCTTATCAAATTGCTGGTGCAGAAGGCACTGGTTTAAAAGGTACTGGTTGGACAGATGAATTGAAAAACCAAGTTGCAGATAAAGTGGTGGATAAGTTGGCAAATTATGCACCGAATGTCAAGAATGCAACTATCGCCCGTCGGGTAGAAAGTCCAGCAGAACTAGGAGAAAGATTAGGTGCATACAAAGGAAATTATTATCATGTTGATATGACATTAGATCAGATGATATTTTTCCGTCCCTTGCCAGAAATAGCTAACTATAAAACGCCAATTGAGAATCTATTTTTAACAGGTGCAGGGACTCATCCAGGTGGTTCGATTTCGGGAATGCCGGGACGCAATTGTGCCCGTGCATTTTTACAAGCAAAGCATCCCATTAGCCAAACTTTGAAGGATGCACGCGATTCGATTAAGTCAACTGTCGAGTCGGTATTTGGAATTAATTAGGTGCTTTAAAAATAGAGCCTATTATGATCTATTTTTTGCCTTCGTGTCTTGGTACTGAAAATATAATTTTCGTATCAAAAAGACATGAAGGCATTATTGAAAATATCCTATTTTTACAGCTATTTTCACGTAAATATACCATACGGCAGGGGCACAGCAATGCTGTTCCCTTACGATAGATGTGGTTTAAGTATCAATACAGTTCAGATAAGACCAAAACACTTGTAGAGACGGCGATTTATCGCGTCTCA
The DNA here is from genome assembly GCF_034931145.1 of Nostoc sp. UHCC 0252. Lineage (NCBI taxonomy): Bacteria > Bacillati > Cyanobacteriota > Cyanophyceae > Nostocales > Nostocaceae > Nostoc > Nostoc sp. UHCC 0252. Next base: position 9,971 of record NZ_JAYGHE010000001.1, read on the forward strand.
AAAGCCCAAAATTTTGCCAGTAGCCCTTGACTGAACCGTATTGGTTTAAGGACATGAAAACTGCTGTAAATATAAAATCGCTTTCATCTGCTGTTATCAATAATTAAATTAATACACAAAGATAAGTAATTTTAATGATGATTTGGTTAAATATTTGCTTGATAGAAGAAAGCAAGTAACATCATTGTTTAGTGAAAAACTAGTAAGATCCTACTCTTTTTAATTAAAAGAGAAATTACCAAACGCTTGTAATTGCAACCTATAGAGCAACACAAATAATTGTTTTTTTAGTGAAATAGGTTCTAAGCAATTGCTTTATGTATATTTAATATGATAACCTAGCGTACGCTTGAATTTAATAAATATCTATGCATTGTCAACAAAGCTCTTTCTGAAAATATAAGTCAATGAATGGTTAAAAACTAGTGTATTTTGATAATACTCAAAAAACGAACAACTTTTAACATCACCTTATAAGTTTTGTAGGTACAGCATGGTTTTTCAGCGCTGCTTGGTTGCATCTGGCTTGATAACTTTCTTCGCATTTGGCTGTAGTGGTGGGGCAAACTCATCGACAGAAAATGCTATACAAATTGTGCAAGAAAATAACGTAACCCAGCTTTTTATAGAAGCGAAGGCTACGCAAAAAGCAGATGATTTCTTTCATCAAGGTAATAATTTATTAGATGGACAACGTTATGAAGATGCAATAAAAGCTTATGACAAAGCGATCGCCATCAAAGCTGAAACCCCTGAAGCTTGGATTAACCGTGGCATCGGCTTGACATCCTTGCAACGCTACCAAGATGCTTTAGAATCTTACGACAAAGCGATCGCCATCAAACCCGACAGATATGAAGCTTGGTATAATCGTGGCATAGCCTTGACATCGTTGCAGCGTTACAAAGATGCCATCGCATCTTACGATAAAGCGATCGCCATCAAACCCGAAAAATATGAAGCCTTGATTAACCGAGGCATTGCTCTGACAAAGCTGCACCGCTACCAAGACGCTATAGCATCTTACGATAGAGCGATCGCCATCAAGCAAGATTTGCACCAAGCGTATTACAACAAAGCTTGCTCTTATGCATTGCAAAGCAATCTCAAATTAGCAATTGAGAACCTAGACAAAGCAATCAAGCTGGTTCCTGATAAATATAAGAAATTAGCAAAAACTGATCCAGACTTTAGCAAAGTGCGTAGTGAAAAGCAGTTTCAGGAATTACTGCAATAGTATTTTTTCCCTCCTCCTCAGGTAGAATATAAGCTTGCTGTAGCAATTATTTACACATGAAAAAATTGTTAATCACCGGAGCAAGTGGTTTTCTAGGATGGCATCTTTGCCAACTTGCAAAACAAGAATGGGAAATTTATGGCACTTATTTATCCCATTCTCTTGAAATTCCTGGCATGAAAATGCTAAAAGTGAACTTAACAAATTTTCAGGAATTGCAACGCATATTTAGCGAAGTTAAACCAACAGCAGTGATTCATACTGCTGCCCAATCACAACCAAATTTTTGTCAAACCCACCCTGAAGAATCGCACGCAATTAACGTTACAGCATCCTGTAATATTGCCGGACTTTGCGCGGACAACTCGATTTCTTGTGCTTTTACCTCAACCGACTTGGTTTTTGATGGCTTAAATGCACCCTATCAAGAGGCAGATGTTGTGTGTCCTGTCAACCTTTACGGTGAGCAAAAAGCGATCGCAGAAGTAGGTATGTTAGAAAGATATCCTATGACAGCAGTGTGTCGAATGCCTTTAATGTTTGGTGCAGCCACACCTACAGCAAAAAGCTTTATTCAGCCATTTATTCAAACTTTAAAAGCAGAAAAAGAACTAAATTTATTTATAGATGAATTTCGCACCCCAGTAAGTGGAACAACTGCCGCCAAAGGACTTTTATTAGCTTTGGAGAAAGTTAACGGCATCATTCATTTAGGTGGCAAAGAGCGAATTTCCCGTTATGATTTTGGACAAATATTAGCTGAGGTATTTCAACTCCCCACCATCAGTCTTAAATCCTGCCGACAAAAAGATGTAAAAATGGCAGCACCTAGACCAGCAGATGTTTCTTTGGATAGTTCCAAAGCTTTTGCATTGGGGTATCAGCCTTTATCTTTACGAAAAGAATTGCAGAAATTAATCAATAGTTAATAATCAGATTGTATTTGTTTTAGGAACTTCCAGAAATTAAATTATTCAATTTTAGGAGCGAAGATGATCATTAGATACTTCCTCCTCTGCAACGCCAGCTTAGACTACGTAAGTTGTAAGGGACTTTCAAATAAAAAAATACTCAAAAAACTGGCGAAAAAACTTTCTCCTCCTTATTCCTCTGTGTCGCGCCAGTTGCTACAACGGGGGGAACCCCCGCAACGCACTGGCTTCTCTGCGCGGCAGTCGCTCATGGGGGAAACCACGCCAAGATGCTTCAAGTCGGCAAAGCCGCCCAACGCACTGGCTCCCCAAGACCGCGCTGCCTTGTCTCTGCGGTTCGTTTATTTGGATAATTTATTTCTTGAAAGTCTCTAAGGGTAATCTACTTATGTACAAAAAAATGGGTGTAAATACTGAAGACTTCTCAGTATTTACACCCTATTCTCTTCAGTTGTAGAGCTACATTGCCGGATTATTAAGAAAACATAAAGGTATGCATTAATACGTAAAATTTCGATTAAAACATCCATTAACTCAATCAAAGTTCAAGAGATACAAAGATATGTCAAGTAAAGTCACTAAAGAATTGGCAGATTTTTTGCTGCAAATAGAACAGCGATCGCAGTTTCATGCAGGCTACCCATATAATTTAAGTTGTGATTACAGCTTGATAGCTAAATTTTTCAATCATCTATTAAATAATGCTGGAGATCCATACATAGAGCCAGATTTTGGTCTCCATTCTCGTAAATTTGAACAAGAAGTATTATCTTTTTTTGCTCACCTCTACAAGATTCCAGAAAATGAGTTTTGGGGTTATGTTACTGCTGGTGGAACTGAGGGGAACTTATATGGAATGTTTTTAGCAAGAGAAATTTACCCTAATGGGATACTTTACTCATCACAAGACTCTCATTACTCAATTCCCAAAGCCGCAAAATTATTCCGCATTCAGCATAACGTTGTTAATTCGCAAATTAATGGAGAAATGGATTATGACCATTTTGAACAACTCCTTAACAAAAATCGTAGTTATCCAGCCATTATCAATTTAAATATTGGGACTACCGTCAAAGGTGCAATTGATAACTTAGACAAAGTTATAGAAATTTTAGAACGCAATCAGATTAAGGATTACTACATTCATTGTGATGCTGCACTTTCAGGATTAATATTACCGTTTTTAGATGGCGCTCCACAAGTTAACTTTCAAAAACCTATAGATAGTGTAGCTATTTCTGCAAAATTCATTGGTTCGCCCTTACCTTGTGGTGTAGTTTTAACCAAGAAAAAATGGGTCGAAAGAGTTGAAATAGAAATTGAATATATTGGTTCAAAAGATACAACTATTCTGGGATCTAGAAATGGTCATACTCCCCTAATCCTTTGGTATGCAATACAAACAAGAGGTTATGAAGGATTAGCTAAAGAGGCAAATACCTGTATTCATAATGCCCAATATCTTTTCCAGCAGCTTCAAATCAGAGAATATCCATGCATGTTAAATAAGTTTTCCAATACTGTCGTGTTTCAAAAACCTTCTCAAAGGTTAATTAAAAAATGGCAGTTAGCAGTTTTTGAAAATTGGGCACACATTATCGTTATGCAGAATATTGATTGTAAGAAAATTGATATTTTTATTAATGAACTCTTGTTAGAACAAGGGTTACTTGAGAATGCAGAAGACTTTCAACTACAACCAGTACTACAATACTAACCTAGATTTTTAAGTGGAATTCATTGCTCAGTTTGGCAAGGTATTATTACAAAGAAAATTTGATAGGAACAAATTTATCTCTTTAAAAAGTTTTTGTAACACAGGTTAGCAGCAAGTAGCATTTCTACTTCTGCACTCCCCAGAGGTGGTAAGAAAAAATACCCTTGTCCATAATCACATTGTAACGCCTTCAACTGTGCTAATTGCTCTACAGTTTCTATCCCTTCTGCTGTTACAGACATATTTAAATTATGAGCTAATGTCACAATCGCTCTAACAATTTCCAAATTTTCTCCTCGGCTACCTATATTAGTTACGAAAGAACGGTCAATTTTAAGGGTTTGAATTGGTAGGCGGTGTAGATAACTCAAGGATGAATAACCAGTTCCAAAATCATCCATGTGCATCTCAACATTTAACTCTGTTAACTGAGAAAGCACAGTGGTAGCTAATTCAAAATTATCCATCAACAGGGTTTCCGTAATTTCCAACTTCAAACTGCATGGGTTCAATCCAGTTTCTTGCAAAATATGTTTAACTTGTTTAAATATATCGGGTTGCGTGATTTGTTTCCCAGAGAAATTTACGCTAATTGTCAGAGGTAGCGAACTAGGAAATTGTTGATGCCATCTATGCATTTGCTGGCAGGCTTCAGAAAGCACCCATTGCCCGATATTAAGAATCATTCCAGTTTCTTCGGCTAGGGGAATAAAGTCTTGAGGGGAAATAAAACCTCGTTCTGGATGATACCAACGGAGCAGGGCCTCAAATCCAATAATTCTGCCAGTTGTCAATGAAATAATTGGTTGGTAATCAAGGCGAAATTCTTCTTGTTTGAGGAGGGCATTTCGTAGAGCAGTTTCTAACTCTAAGAGCAAAGATGCACCCTCAAACATCTCTTGGTCAAATACCTCATAACGTGCCTTACCAAGTGATTTGGCACGGTACATTGCAACATCAGCATCGCGGAGAATCTGTGCTGCTTGTTCATAATCTGGTTTACTTAAAGCGATGCCAATACTAGCATTAGTAAAGACAAGATGCTCATGTAATTGAAAGGGCAAAGCTAGCACTTTTTTAATGCGCTCGGCTACCTGTATGGCGAGGTTAATATCCTCAATGTCTTCAATTAAGATAGTGAACTCGTCTCCACCAAAACGAGCAACGATATCTTTGCCTCGCAGAACTGATTTTAGCCGATGAGAAATGTCGATCAAAAGTTGATTTCCCAGTAGATGTCCCAAGCTGTCATTAACAACTTTAAAACGATCTAGGTCTAAGAATAATACCGCAAATAAATAATCATTTTGCTGCTTTTTGCATTCTATTGCCTGTTGCACTCGCTCTATAAATAATCGTTGATTAGGTAATCCCGTTAGCCCGTCATGAAGACTATTGTGCAGTAATTGCTCTTGTGCTTGTTCACGCTTAATAATGTCTTGTTCTAGTTGTTGATTTACTCTAATAAGTTCAACTGTGCGTTCTAGAACCAGTTGCTCAAGCTGATAACGATATTGCATTAATTCCTCTTCTACTAACTTCCGCTTAGTGATATCGCGGATAATAACAACATACTCTCGAAGCTGAGAATTAAATGGCTGTGAAATAGTCGATTCAACAATTTTTAAGCCTTGGTTTGTTTTTAATGTTTGCTCAGTCCTGATAGACCATTGCTTTGGTTTGCCACGATAGGATATTAAGAGTTTATTCAAGTTTTGTCCAAGCAAATGCCGACCAGTTGTTTGAAATAATTCTTCAGCTGCGGCATTTGTCTGACAAATTTTACCGTTTTGATCTATGACTAAAACAGTATCTGGAACAGTATCAAGAGTAGTGATAAATAAGTTTTTTGCTTGTTTGCGAGCCTCATCAATAGCAACGATTTGTGGTAGAGTTGTCCAGCAAGCGATCGCTACCCCAATCAAAGAAAGCGTCACTAACAGAATAGCTAGTAAAGAGTTGTGAGGATTATGCGAAACTCTGCCTAATAAATCGCGGATAACCCAACTGCTTGTGGCAGTAATGCAAATTAACGATACTAGCACCATCACTTGTAGTATCAGAAAATCTGAATTATTTTTACTAGACCAAGTGTAGTAACGCTGTGTCCACCATTCCATCTGTAATGGCGCAAATCTCAAGTTACGTAGCCATACATCTCCTATCATCAGAACAATGGGTAATAATAATCCGACTAAAAAATCTCTCCAATTCCAAGCTAAACCTCCTACTATTAGAACTACCGCTTCTATAAGGAAAAAACCAAGTGACCACCAAGGCCATAAAACGTGAGATTTTCCCCGACATAGCCATAATCCTAGATGTAATCCCATAATGGACATCAGATAACAAGTGCCTGCTACTGTCACAAGTTGAGATACATTTCCAAAATTTAGACACAGCAAACTGATTAGAAAGGTAATGAAGATAGCAGGCCCAAGGACACCTTGACGGGAAACTAATGCAAATATGGGAGCAATTTGTCTATCTAAGGCGAGTTGGTATAATATCCGGGGAGAGTTAGAAACTGCCGTCGCCGAACTTAGAAGGCAAGATACAGTAATCAAAAGTGTGACTAGAAAAAAGGCAGATTCACCCCAAAAAGGCTTAGAAGCCGCTACCAGATTTAAGAACGCATCGTCACCTATTGTGGAATCTGGAGCCGAATACATTAATACCCAAGAACCACCTAAAAAGACTGGAGGAATTAGCCAAGCAGCCACGGTTAAGAACTTTAAGGTTTTATACGGATGGTGGCTATCAGCAACAAAAGAAGAAGTAGTTTCGCAAGCATAAATTGAATAGCTAGCCAGAAAAAACCATTTTGCCCATTCTGCAAAGCTCAAGCTATGTGTGCTAGCTGGAATAAATTGAAAACTAGTAGTTGAAAATGCCAACCATAAAACACCTTGAATAGAAAACAATAGCATTAATAAAATTGCTGGGAATACAAAAAATAAATGTAGGAGCGCTAAAGCACGAGTTCCACTGAAGGCTAAAATAAAAGGAAGTGCTGTAAATAGAAATTTTAATAAAGCTTCTGGACAAGAAATACCTAATGTTTCAAAATTTACTTTAATTAGGTTTGTAAGAATAATCGCATACAAAGCAGGTGCTGCTGCCCAGCTAAAAAAGTATCCTAATGCTACATAACGCCCAAAGCCAGGAAAATTTTCTAATAGCCTCGTGGTATAGTTTGGCGTTCCTCCGGCGACATCTGGCCAATTTCTACCTAGACTTTGTACCTGCAAGTTCAGTAAAAAAGAAATGACCGTGCCAACCAACCAAACTAATATCGCTTTAGTCCCTAACGCAGCATGAATAATAGGTGCAGTACCAATCCATCCCACATGACCTGTTAAGCCAAAGCCCCAGGTTTCGAGATAACTCAGTGTCCGTGGTAGTTGTATTACCAAGTTCTGATTTTTCTCTGTCGGTATAGAATTTTTAGTAAGCATTGTTTCTTAGTGAGATTTACTGACCTTTTCACTCAATAGCCGAATCTCGCTATATATAGCTTCCGTATAACTGCTGAACTTATGAAAAAGAGAACTTAGCTTATAGCAATCTTATCTAATTTATGAAAATTCGTGCTGTCCAGATCCCCAACTTCGTAAAAGTTGTTGGGGATCTAACCTTTCACGAATAATTTCAGTCTGCTATATTAGCCTTATTAGCTCACTGGTTGGGTCTTTATAGCTTTTGCAGCAACTCCTGAGTTAACTGAAAAAATGCTTTTGAACCAGCTGATTGGGGAGCATTTAAAACTGCTGGCATAAAACTATCAACAGCCTTCGCAACATTGACATCGACTGGTATTTGTACTTTACAAATTTTTTCTACCCCAAAATCTTCCACAACTCGGTGCATTACTTGTTTATAGTATCTCCCAGTGAGAAGGTTAGCACTAGACATGCTGAATATAATTCCCAGCATTTTTATATCTATTTTGGTTTCATGTCCATGACTGTCTTTTAATTGGGCAATGCGTCTTTCTAGAAGTTGAATACCCACTACAGATAAAGGTTCTGGTTTTGCAGGAAGGATGTAGAAATCGCTGGCAGCTAAAGCGCTACGAGTCAATAAATTATATCCAGGGGCACAATCGAGAAGGATGAAATCATATTCTTGACGGACTGGTTTTAAAATGTTATTGATTAGGACTCTTTCAAAACGATTCCAAATTGTTTCAAAGTCCTGCTCACCTAATGCAGTTGCTTGTTTGTGTAACATTTCGGAAACAACGAATTCATCATATAAGTCGATGTCTCCTGGTAATAAATCCAGCCCAGGAAGATTGCAAACTTGGGATTGAATGATATCTTGAATTGTCAGTTTTGCTTGTGGGTCTGGATTGATCACTTCGTCAATCAAATACCTAAATGTCTTACTTTGTTTACGACGCTTGGCAAAATCTAAAGGCGACATCAAACTGAGTGTGGCACTAATTTGGCTGTCTAAATCAAGGACAAGCACCCGCTTGCCATGATTTTTAGCTAAACAGGTAGCTAAGTTGACGGTGAGGGTGGTTTTACCAACGCCACCTTTCATATTTGCAGTAGCAATTACATATCCCATTGGTTGAGTCCTCTGTTGACGCATTTATATCTAGGTAGCGTACACCTCTCTCGATTTTAGGACTGACGCAAAACTACACGCAGTTAGGGTAATTCATCAATTGTCCATACAGAAAAATCAAGGTTTAGGTTATTTTTTGCGTAAGTCCTAGATTTATTAAATCTTCCATTAAATTTAATATTTTTAGAAGCTCAAAAGGTGAGATCGTGTCAATTGTAGGCGTTGAGCTAGGTGACACAATTTAGTCTTAGCCGTAGTACTGAGATGATAAGTGGATTTACCACCGTACTGTACTAGTTAAATTGCTGTCACTTTGGCTGAAAGCTAGATAACATTAGATTCGGCGGCGTGTTTTCTGTTCGGGAGTGCCAAAATGTCTAAACATCTGGGTCAAAAAATTGCACCTACACCGATATCAAATGATATTAATGTGGTGGATTTGATCGATCAATACTTCACTGCTTACAACTCAGCGCGGTTGCGGGAAATCTGCCAACTTCTGAGTCGTGATGTGCTGACGGAAGGTGTCACGGTGGGAGTTAGCCTTTCCGGTGCGATGACACCAGCAGGATTTGGGGTTTCAGCGCTTGCACCCTTAATTCGCAATGGCTTTATTGATTGGATGATTAGCACTGGTGCAAATCTTTACCACGATATGCACTATGGTTTGGGTTTTGAACTTTTTGCTGGTAATCCGTTTTTGGATGATGTGAAGCTGCGCCAGGAAGGGACTATTCGCATTTATGACATCATCTTTGGTTACGATGTGCTGCTAGAAACTGATGCTTTCATCCGCAAAATTTTGCAAGGGGAAGCATTTCAGAAGCGGATGGGAACTGCTGAGTTTCACCATTTACTGGGTAAGTATGTTCGAGAAGTAGAAAAGCAGTTGGGTGTGAAAAATTCCTGCTTGCTTGCTACAGCTTATGAGTGTGGCGTGCCTATATATACGTCTTCTCCAGGAGATAGTTCTATTGGGATGAACGTGGCAGCTTTGGCTTTGGAAGGTTCGCAGCTGGTGATAGATCCATCAATTGATGTCAATGAAACGGCTGCGATCGCATATAATGCCCGTGAGTCAGACGGTAAAAGTGCGGCGGTAATTCTCGGTGGCGGTAGTCCTAAGAACTTTTTACTCCAAACTCAACCGCAACTCCACGAAGTATTAGGGCTAGAAGAACGAGGACACGATTACTTTATCCAGTTTACCGATGCACGTCCAGATACAGGCGGTTTGTCTGGAGCAACCCCATCGGAAGCTGTCAGTTGGGGTAAGATTGACCCGGAAGAGTTACCTAACACAATTGTTTGTTATACCGATAGCACGATCGCTCTACCATTGGTGACAGCATACGTCTTGAATAAGTGCGAGCCTCGTCCCCTAAAGCGGGTGTACGACAAGCGAGAAGCTATTTTGGATAAATTACAAAAAGACTATCTAGCAGCCAAAAGCCAACCATCCGATCAGATTCCCGCAGCAGTGGCTGAAAGTGCTTCACAACAAACAGCGACTTATCCCTGTGGTCGGCTGATTCCGAATGCTAATTAGGGAGTAGGGAGTGGGGGAAGAAGAGGCAGGGAGCAGGGAGCAGGGAGCAGAGGGGAAAGAGGTAATTTTAATTCTCCCCCTTGCCCCCTGCCCCTCTGCCCCTCTTCTTCTTGTGCCCCATGCCCCTTATCACTTTTGTCCAATCAAAAAATAAGTTGTCATTTTTCCTTTGTCTTTAACTTCGATTTCGCCCCGCTTTTTAAATAAAAATTCATCACACAAAGACTTATAAGTATCTTCTGTAACCTGGATTTTACCAACAATTCCTTGAGATTCCATGCAACTAGCGATGTCTACCGTGTCTCCCCAGAGATCATAAGTAAATTTGTTGAGGTCAATTACTCCCGCAGCTACGGAACCGCTATGAATGCCAATACGAATATTGAAGTTTTGGTTATTCTCAGTATTAAATAGAGCGATCGCAGTTTGGATATGCAGTGCCATAAGAGCGATCGCTTGAGCATGATCCCGGCGGCGTGTAGGTAAGCCACCTACTACCATATAAGCATCGGTAATGGTCTTTATTCTCTCTAAACCATATCGTTCGGTGAGGCAATCGAAAGTTGAGAAAATCGAGTTTAGTAAATTTACCACTTGAATTGCACTCATAGAAGCAGCAATTTCGCTAAAACCAACAATATCTGCAAATAAAATTGTGACTTCGGTAATGTTAGCTGGTTCTTCTTTCAGTTCCTTGGAGATTGTGGTTGGCAAAATAGTCAGCAATAAACGTTCGGTTTCTTCCTGCTGATGGCGCAGCGCTTCTTCTACTGCTAGTCGCTGGGTGACACTGCGAAATATACCACGAGTCGCAACTGGATGACCTTCGACAAATTTACAGTTAATATTACCTTCTAAAAAAATTGTTTGACCGTCTTTAGTAAGGAATGCAACTTCTACTTGTTCAAGCTTTTCTCCTGATAGCACGCGATAAAACTTTTGCAAACAGTCTTGCTTAAAGTCTGGATGGATAATATCAAAAACATTCATATTCGCAATTTCAGCTTCGCTATATCCTAATGTTTCCCGCCATGCACGATTGACATACAAAAAACGACCAGATGTATTAACGGATTGAATTAGGTCATTAGCATTTTCAAATAAATCTCGATAACGTTCTTCGCTTTCTACAAGAGCATCTTCTGCTTGTTTGCGTTTGATAAACTGGGCAATTTGACTACCAATAGAACCCATCATTTGCAATAGGTCTTTATCTTTTGGTTGTACATCCCGACTAAAGAAAATCATCACTCCTAAGATTTCACTATCGTCTAAGATAGGGAAACCAAAAGCGGCGTGCAATCCAGCTTCAGCCGCAGGTTGCGATCGCCTTGTGTCTCCATCTTCTGCGATATCTTGAATCCACAAAGGCAAACGTCTGATCCAAATTCGGCCAGGTAAGCCAACACCGGGTGTATAGGTAGTTTGCCAGGTGATTGCTTTAAACTCTCGCGCAGAAATTAGTCGACTTGACCAAATTTCCACACACCTTAATACTGCATTGATGCTGTGTCCCTGTACGGAAGTGCCAATATATTGACTTGGTGTCCAAAGTTCACCTAAATCCCATCCCAAATTTTGGCAAATCGACTGCAAAATTTGCGGAATTGCCTGCTTTACGCTCTGAGATTCTGATAATATTCGAGTGATACTATATTGGGTACTTGTACGTTGTTCTCGATGCTGTCGAGCAGTAATATCTCGACCAATGTAGACAATCTCTTCTAATCCTTGTATTTTTTTCGCAATTACTGAACAAGAAAAAGCAATCAACCGCTTTTCTCTAGTCTTAGTCCGACAAACTACCTCTAAGTTCTGGAAACTTTGCTTAAAGGAGGAATGTTTAAAAATTGCTTCTATTAGTAATTGGTCGTCATCAAGGATTATTGATATTGGTTGGTCAACTAATTCTTCTTCGCTGAAACCAAATAGTTTTTGAGCAGCATAATTTACTTTTTTTATCCTTCCTAAATTACTGGTTACTAACAAAGCATCTGGCATTAAAGTGATTACTTTTTCCATGTAGTTATTGTTTGTATAGTAATAAAAAAGCATCTATTCGCAAATTCTCTTTTTATAATTACTGTGCTAGATTTTGCTTTAAAGCAAGTTTATCAGTAATGTCTTCAATTAAACTAATTAAGGATTTCTGATTTTCTTTTCGTACTGCTTGCCAATTAGAAGTTACTAATACTCAGTTTTTTTAGTGAAATTTATATTAATTTGATTTAGTATGCTATTTTTTAACATCAACCCAGGTGGTTACACCAAAACGGTTATGAACAACCTTTTGATTTGGTTGATCAAAATTAAGTAAGAGTAAGGTTAATAATATTTTATTTCTTTTGGCAGGTTGACAATTTAATATAAATCTGGTTCTTTTCAGTAGGATCTAGTCAATAGCGCTATTTACAAGCGATCGCTATTTTAATAAAAGCGCTCTTGTGCAATCCAGTGCAGTAAAGCTGAAAGTTATATTATTACCCCTTTCACTAAGGTATGATATATCACAAAGTATTGTTATATCAAAAAGTAAACTTTTATTGAATGAAAAATTGTACTGCGATCGCTTATTTAAAGCGCTTCCCATTCTTCTTTACTAACTTGAGCTTGTTTTAAAATTTTTGCCAGTAAGCTTTTGCTGATATCTCCTTCGTGGGGGTTAGGAATGATTAATCTCAGTTCATCTTTAACCATAAATTGATAGCTAAATATCCAATTTTAGATTAGCGGCTTGCAAAAGAAAACTACGCAGAGGCGTACAAACGAAAATGCGGCGTTGCTGAATCTAGGTATGAATTTTGGATATAGAGACGCGAAATTTCGCGTCTCTACAAGGCTTTTCACCACAAAGCACAATCGTTTTCATACCGCAATCAGCAACGCCGAAAATGCTAAAGCATTAAACAATCCGGTTGACAATTGTCCACACTTCCCCATCAGAGCGGACATAAGGTACAGAGATTGTCTTAAATCCAGTGATGAAGGGCTTGTAATAAATCCGCCAATACATTGGACTCAATTCATTAGCGCAATGTTTAAGGAGACGGACTTCTGCCGCCAGTTCACTTGCTAGTTGATTAATGCGTTGGGCATGAACCTGTGCCGCTTCTTTGGCTTCTTCTAACTCTTGCTGTTGGATAAGTTCTTTTGATGCAACTTGCGATCGCACTAACTTACCTTGTTTTTGTTTTATCTGGCCTTCCAAAGCTGCGATCGCCGCATCGATGCCCTGGAGTTCAACTGATAATTGGGCATTTTCCCTGGCTTGACGGCGATATGCTTCAACCATTGCCTGGGGTGAATCATTTTCGGTAGAGATTACATTATTAATAGTGAGTGCAGCGCGTTCTTCTAGGAGAATCTGAATTTGAGATTTAAGCGCCGCCATTTCAGCCTGAATTTGCTCCATAAATCGAGTTTTAAGTGCTGAGTAAAATAGTTATCGAATTTTTTAAAAGCTTTTTGCGCCTTGGGTATCGAGAGAAAGCGATCGCACCTCGGCTGTAATTCCTTCTTCTTGCCAAGCAGCTAACATTGCCGCCTCCACAGCCTTCGAGTTTAGTTTATCCGCTAAAGCTAACAGTGTTGGCCCCGCACCACTAATCACCATACCATAAGCACCAGCACTAACGGCTGCGATGTTGAGAGCATCATAACCAGGAATCAAAGCTTTGCGATAGGGCTGATGCAACTTATCTTGCAAAGCTGTCTTTAGCCATTGTCCGTTACCAGTTTCCAAGCCCCGTAACAATAACCCCAAATGTGCCGTATTAAAAATTGCATCGGCGCGACTTACTTCAGTTGGCAGAACTCCCCGCGCCTCTGAAGTAGAAAGTTCAAAATTAGGAATAGCTACAACTGGTACAACATCTTTATGCCAGGGAACATCACAAATTTCCCAAGCTGTGCCACTGGTAGCAGCAAGACGACATCCACCTAACAAAGCTGGAACTACATTATCAGGATGTCCTTCCATTGCGATCGCTAACTCCATCACCTGTGACTGAGAAAGAGTTGCACCTTCAAGTTGATTAGCGGCAACCAAGCCCCCAACAATTGCTGTTGCCGAACTACCCAAACCCCTTGCCAGTGGGACACCTAACTTAATCTCTATTTTCACAGTTGGCGGTGTCTGCTCTATATGTTGATAGAACTTGACGAACGCTTGGTAAAGGAGATTGCTTTCATCAGTTTGAACTCGTTCAGCTTCCGTACCAGTGACATGAATAGTTAGCCCACCTTCTTCTATGCGAGTGAACTTGAACTCGTTGTACAGCTTTAAAGCTGCACCAATGCAATCAAAACCAGGCCCCAAATTTGCAGTTGTGGCGGGAACGGTAACGGTGATGGTAGAAACAACAGACATTGCTAAAACTCAGTAATCATCAACTAGCATCTCATGTATTGGTATCACTTTGAGGCTAGTTTTTGAGCGCTGTTGGGGATACTTTGATCTAGTATCCCTTAATAGATAGATCCTCCGAATCTTGAGTTTCAGAGGTTGTGGCTTTGGCAAAATTAATGCTATGGGAATTTAAATGGTTGGATTGTGCGAGCGTTCTGCCCCATCTGCGATGAGATGATCATGAGTTCTGTTATAGTACGTATACACTATAAAAATCATAGATCCTAAAAAGTATAATTTGCAAAATTTGTAATTTACAAGGTTATATAATATGTCTAGTACACACACGGGTATTGAGTGGACAGATAAAACTTGGAACCCAACCACTGGTTGCAACAAAGTTAGCCCAGGTTGTTTGCATTGCTATGCAGAAGCTCTCACTAAACGTTTTCCTAATAACTTCAAGAATGGATTTGATTTAACTTTACACCCAGAAAGGTTAGCGGAACCTTTAAAGTGGCGTACTCCAAGTAGAATATTTGTCAATTCAATGAGCGATCTTTTTCATGAAGATGTACCTCTTGATTTCATTAAAAAGGTCTTTGAAGTGATTCATAAAACGCCTTGGCACATATATCAAATATTAACAAAAAGACCTGATCGATTACTTCAGTTGAGTTCTGAACTAGAATTTCATGAAAATATCTGGTTGGGTGTGTCAGTCGAAAATCAAAACTATGTTCATCGTGTTGACTTTCTTCGCCAAGTTCCGGCGACTGTCCGCTTTC
The DNA here is from genome assembly GCF_034931145.1 of Nostoc sp. UHCC 0252. Lineage (NCBI taxonomy): Bacteria > Bacillati > Cyanobacteriota > Cyanophyceae > Nostocales > Nostocaceae > Nostoc > Nostoc sp. UHCC 0252. The sequence goes on from NZ_JAYGHE010000001.1 coordinate 25,120, forward strand.
TTTCATGTGAACCGCTCTTAGGTGAATTGAATCTTGAGTTAACAGATATTCACTGGGTTATTGTTGGTGGAGAGTCTGGACAAAAACATCGCCCTTTAAAAACTGAGTGGGTAAAAGATATTCATGACCAGTGTCAAGCAGCAGAAGTTGCATTCTTTTTCAAGCAGATTGGCGGAAGAACTTCTAAAGCTGGAGGTAGATTACTGGATGGTAAAATATGGGATGAAATGCCTGATGCTTGGAATCGGCATCGAAAGAGATGGGGGAATACTCCACTGAAATTAGCAGGTAAGAAAGAAAGTTTGGTAATTACTGCTTAGGTGGAAATGTTACTTTTACCGAATCTGCGAATGTAAGTTCACCTTTATTCATTCTGCGTTTATTAGCAGGTGGATCTGCTATAATTTCACTTTTAGCTTCAAGATTCTTAAGAGCATCTTTGTAATTCTTGCTAATATAACGCCTTCCAACATGATGCTGATTGTAAATGTCTTGCATGGTTATTGTTCGACCTGCAAATGTATCTAATAGCATTTCTTCTAAGTCATCAAGAGGACGATAAAATTCAAAAAGTAACGGTTGTCTATAAGTGGCTGGATTATATTCAAAAGAAGGTACGCCTTGATTTTGTTCAGAGCTCTCTTTTGCCATTATGTCTTTCATGATCGCATAGCCTTTGACGTGCTTACTCACGAAGATTAAGTGATGACTAGTTCGGTTGCCGTTTTCATGTTTGAAGCGAAAAGGTAGAACATACTCTCCTCCCATTTCTTTGAGAGCTTCGCAAAGTGCTTCTACAACTGTTAACTCCCGTTCTTCTGGTTTAAGGGTTTTTAGTTTTTCGCGTATTTGATCGGCTCGTATTTTTCCAAATAGCGCATTCATGTGTTCTTCAACAGCTGCGTTACCTAAACCCATATTGATCCGGTTGTAATTGAAAAAGAAGATGCAATCACACCCCCAGTTTTTTACAACTGAGTTAATAAGTTGTAGCGATAATCCCTTATATCCCCACGGATCTACAAAAAAGAATGTAGGTACTAACTTTCGCTCGTTAAATGTCTTAACAATATTTTCCCCAACTTCATGATTAATTACTTGAGGTTTATATTTTAAATTTTCAATACCAGGAATTGAATTTATAGTTTCTTGGAGAGAATTAATATGTTCTGCATCAGCATCATTAAATACTGTTACCAACATATTTTGCATATCTGGATTAGAAATCGCAGTCTCTAAAACTTTTATTGGTGTTGATTTTGAACCATCTTTGTATCTACCTGGGCCTGCAAAAAGGTCTATATAGGCAATTCTTGGGTCAACTTTTTTAGCAGTTGGTATAATTACCTTTGCCCAAGCCCAAAAATATTTCTCAACAATTCTAGCTTTTATTAAAGATTGCTCTTTCTGTTCATCAAAGAAGGAAGTATTACTCATACGCAACCCGTTTATGTATTACTCTAATGTAGTAATTGTAGGTTGCGTAGAGCCTTTGGTCAAAGTAATAACCTAATAAAAACGCATAGACGGTTAGTACTTAGTTGTACGTATCGCACTTTTCCACAAAAATCGAGGTCAAAACCCTTACTTCAGAGTTCCCAAAACGGGCGCTAACTCAACCTCGGTAATTTGCGGAACCAACAAACCCTTAGCATAAATTTGGGGATTTGTTTGCGAGACTATGGCATAAGACTGGCGAACATTAGCATTGATTGCAACAGTCTTTACGTCGTACATTTGCATCGCCATCTTGGGATAGAAACCAATACCAATAATCATCAGCAGGAAACAAGCAGCGATAAACACCTCACGGGGTCTAGCATCTTCGTAGACTGCTTCCTCTGGTACGAGACAGTCTGTACCAAAACAAACTGTTCCCTCATCTTCCTGATTTTCCGAACCGGAATTATTAATGTCGCATAGCAGTGCTGCATCTTTACCATAAAATACCTCTCGCAGCATGGAAAGTAGATAAATCGGAGTGAGGATGACTCCAACGGCGGCGAGGAAAACCGTTACGGTGCAAAAAGTTGAACTGTAAACGTCACTGCTTGTCATCCCAACAAATACCGAGAGTTCGCCAGCAAAGCCGCTCATACCGGGAAGTGCTAGGGATGCCATTGCTCCGATTGTAAATAAAGCAAAGACTTTGGGCATGGCTTGACCAATACCGCCCATATCTTTCATTACCATTGTGTGGGTGCGATCGTAAGTAACGCCGGCTAAGAAGAACAGCACCGATGCAATCAAACCATGCGAAATCATCTGCAACATCGCGCCGTTGATGCCCAAATCGGTGAATGAGGCAATACCAAGCAGTACAAACCCCATGTGAGAAATCGACGAATAAGCCAAACGCCGCTTCATATTCGTCTGGGCAAAGGAGTTCAATGCACCATAGATAATGTTGACAACACCGAGAATGGCTAGAACCGGTGCAAAATAAATGTGTGCATCGGGGAGTAGTTCAAGATTCAGGCGAATTAGCCCGTATCCACCCATCTTCAGCAATACACCAGCCAAAATCATCGATACAGGAGAGGATGCTTCGCCGTGGGCATCAGGCAACCAGGTATGCATCGGGAAAACAGCAAGCTTGACACCAAATGCAATCAATAATCCTGCATAAAGCAGCAGTTGTAGACCAAGGGGATATTCCTTATTGGCGAGGGCGGTGATATCAAATGTCGTATCACCGCCGCCGTATAGCCCCATTGCCAGGGCTGCCACTAAGATAAATATAGAAGCTGCTGCGGTATACAACAAGAATTTCGTAGCCGCATAACGTCGTCTTTGCCCACCCCAAATGCAGACTAGTAGGTAGACGGGGATTAGCTCTACTTCCCACATAATGAAAAATAGCAGCAAGTCTTTGGCAACGAACACCCCTACCTGTGCAGAATACAGCACCAGCATCAAAAAATAGAAGAGGCGAGGGCGGTGATCAACTTGCCAGGCCGAAAAAATCGAGAGTGTGGTGACAAATCCTGCTAGAAGTACAAGTGGCGCTGAAAGTCCATCTACTGATACCGCCCAGTTCAGACCCAACTGAGGCATCCAGGCATAACTTTCTACAAGTTGAAAACTAGCACTGCTAGCATCGTAATGTTTCCAAAAGGCGTAACACATCAAGGCAAAGTCTGCAATACCTATACCTAATGCATACCATCGAACGAGCTTACCATCTTTATCAGGCAGCACAGGGATAAGCAGGGAAGCAATGAGTGGCAGCAAGACAATTGCGGTAAGCCAGGGAAATTGATCCGCTATCATGTATATGAGAAAAAATACTTATTTGGGATGATGTCATTGTACTAAAATTTGGTAACAACTCCTTAATAAATATTTATTTATTTGAGTTAACCGCTTTGATCGAAAAACGATTGAGTTGAAAATGTTCATCATATATTTACTTGCTCACGGTACTAATCCAGCCCGCAAAGCACGAACAGCAGCCTGTGTCCGGTCAGCAACACAGAGTTTATTGAGAATACCTCGAACATGAGTTTTTACAGTACCAACTGTTAAATAGAGCCTTTTAGCAATTTCTGCATTGTCACACCCAGCAACAATCAACTCTAGAACATCCATCTCTCTATGAGTTAAAGGATAGCTGACTATACTTTTCTCAGTATCTGGGTCAATACCTTCAATCAAGACTCGTTTTCCAGATGCCCCTCTGCTACCATCAGGGAAATCTTGACGTATTTGTTGTAGTACAAGGTCGGCGATCGCAGGATCAATCCATGAGCTACCTGCATAAGTTGTTTGCACAGCCTCTACTAGTCTCTCTGTTTCGATATCCTTCATGCAATAAGAATCTGCACCTGCTGCAAATGCTGCTAAAACGGCCTGTTCGCTATTCTGCATCGTTAAAATTAGCAGCTTTGTTGTATAGTCCTCGTTCTCTGATTGATATTGCCTAAAGGTGCGTGTTAGCTCAATACCATCCATGTCAGGCAAACCGATGTCAATAGTCGCAACATCAGGCTTGAGAGTTTTCAGTAGCTTAATACCGTCGGCTGCATTGGCTGCTTCGCCAACAATATTAAACTCTGGCTGGGTTTGTAAGGCAGACCGTAAGCCGATTCTCGTTAGGTTGTGATCTTCAATCACAAGGATTTTGATTTCACTCATAGTTGCTTAACTTTACTGTTATCTATCGAAAGTACAGATTAAAATAATCTCGTTCTTCTATTCGGTATCTTATACAAAAAGCAATGCATTTGGTATTGTTTCCTGAACTTCATCTACCGTTAGACATAAATAACCCGATCTGGTAAGTTTTTCTCAGGCAAAAGTCTTAATTCGAGAAAACAATTCAATCAAAAAACATTTTTATACCTTAACCTGATGATAGAATTCTTTATGGGCAACAATTCTTCATTAAAAATCCGGTAGCAAACAAGAATCGTTGACTATTAAAAATAGTTACCTTCGCAGTGGCTATGATAAAGTACCTGCAACAAAACCCAAATACAGATATTGTTTAGATAATTAGACAGTTAATATATCTACAGAATAAGACAAACGGATTAATTGATACAAGCTTTTGAAGAAAAAGCCAGGATAATTACGTAAGGTACGCAATATTCAATTCAGAAAACTTTAAAGGAAAATGTGAATCCTTAATAATCTCAGCGCTGGTAAAGTAAGCTATTACTAGATTTGCTAGCGATAGCCAAGCACTTCTTTTTTTATTCAGCCATGTCTTTAACTAAAAGTGTCAAAAAAGATAAAATTCTCGTTGTCGATGATGTTTTTGACAATCTACTTGTCTTAGAAGCAGTCCTAGAAGATAAGGACTATGAAATTAGCTTGGTGGAAGATAGCAAGATTGCACTAGCTATGGCTGAAGAGTCACCACCAGACATAATTCTCCTAGATGTGATGATGCCGGAGATAGATGGCTATGAATTTACTCGACGCATCCGACAGAATCCGGCGTTGCCTTTTATCCCGATTCTGCTGCTAACGGCTCACTATGAGTCTAGCGTTGTGGAAGGACTTGATGCTGGTGCAGATGACTTTATTCGTAAACCATTCGATCCTGATGAACTACATGCACGAGTGCGATCGCTCTTACGCCTCAAACATAGCATCGATGAACGAGATCAAATGGCTAACCTGCGGGCAGATTTTGTCTCGCGTTTTACTCACGATCTACGTATACCGCTAGTAGCCTCCAACCGCGTCTTAAAATTATTGCTGGAAGGCAGGTTTTGCGACGTTTCGCCACAATTGCAAGAAATAATTGATACCATGATTGGCAGTAATCAAGACCTGCTGGAAATGGTAAATACCTTGCTAGAAGTTTATCGTCATGAAGCAGGCTGTAAAACCTTAAAGATTTCTCCCTGCGATATTCAGGAATTAGTTAGTGAAGTTTCCCAAGAATTAACTCCCTTAGCTGAAGAAAAAGGATTGGCTGTAAATCTCGATCGAGGTGAAACTGCAAGCACCGTCATGGGCGATCGCGTAGAACTGCGGCGAGTTTTAACAAATATTCTCGGCAATGCGATCAAATTTACAGACAAAGGTTCTATAGATATTGACTGCCATCTGACTCCGGCAGATGTAACTATTAATATCCAAGATACAGGGCCGGGAATTTCTAAACAAGACCAGGAAATATTATTTGAGCGATTTCGCCAAGGTAAACACCAGCGTTCTGGTAGTGGTTTGGGGCTATATCTATCTCGCTGCATTATTGAAGCACATCAAGGGACAATTGGTGTAACATCTGAGCCAGGGCAAGGTAGTAGATTCACTATCCGTCTACCTGTAGCAAGCGAAAACTAAAAGTGGGATGATATTTAGACATCTCCAGAAATTAAATATGCGTGACCCAGAACCCTTGTAGAGACGCGAAATTTCGCGTCTCTACATTCTTTTTCGGAGATGTCTATTGAATATGAGAAGCCAGTGGTGTTCGCAAAAGCGATGATGGGATTATGCGATCGCAATATTCAATATTTCAGCGAAAAGCGATACACTCGGAAAAATGGTGCGTAGGCGTAGCCCGTCGTAGACATCGCTTAATATAAAAATATCCGCAACGCCCAGCCAACAGGTGAAAAGCTATGTCAGAAACTATCCTAGCTGCACCAGATATTCAACTCCCACCCACCCAAGCAGAATTACCCTATGATGACGGTATCCCAATGGAAAGCGCCCGCCATAAAGCCCAGATGGACTTGCTGATAGATGCTCTGATACCTTGGTTGTCAGAACGAGAGGATGGGTTTATTGGCGGTAATATGTTTGTTTACTACAGTCTGGCGCAGGTGCGAAACAAAGACTTTAAAGGGCCAGACTTTTTTGCTGTGTTGGGAGTCCCGAAAGGAGAACGACGCAGTTGGGTAGTGTGGGAAGAGGGAAAAGCACCAGATATAGTTATTGAGTTACTTTCTGACAGCACAGCCCAAGCAGACAAAAACTTCAAAAAGCTGATTTATCAAAATCAAATGCGTGTACCGGAATATTTTTGGTATGACCCTTTTAACCCTGATGATTTGGCTGGTTTCTCTAATGACAAAGGAGTTTATCAACCCATTGCCGCAAATGCTCAAAATCAGTTGGTGAGTCAATCTTTAGGGTTAGCATTGCAGCTTTGGCAGGGAAATTATAAAGGTATTGATGCTACTTGGTTACGGTGGGGAACTTTACTAGGAGAATTACTGCCAACTCCTGAAGAAAAGGAACGCCAAAGGGCAGAACAAGAACGCCAAAGGGCAGACAAGGCAGAATCACAGTTATTACAAACTGCACGCAACTTACTTGAGTCTGGGATGACAGTGGAACAGGTAGCTAGGTTAACAGGTTTGAATAAATCTGAAATAGAAATGTAGAATTCAGGAGTCAGAATCAAGACGCTCGATAGCGCTGCACTGAGTTTCGACTGCGCTCAACTACCGCGCAGTCGTTGTGTCATACAGAATACCTTTCCTGTATTCTGACGACTGATATCATGT
>NZ_JAYGHE010000001.1:32344-82827 GCF_034931145.1 Nostoc sp. UHCC 0252
GATATGACTCCTGAATTCTGTTTGATAAAATTTGTAGGCTAGCACAGCTGCCTACAAACGTGGACACTCACCACTCAGTACTGCTTGGGTGATTTCTATTCAACGACTGTTACTGAAGCTCCTTCATTTGATGGAGGGATACCGGGTAACTCAAGACAGTATCCAGCACCATATACTGTTTTGATATAGCGGGGGTGGCGAGGATCTGGTTCTAGCTTAGTTCTCAAGTGGCGAATATGCACTCGAATCGTTTCTATGTCATCATCAGGATCATAGCCCCAAACTTCTCTGAGGATTTCGCTAGGAGAAACTGTTTGACCGTGGCGTTGTAGTAAGCAGTGAAGTAGCTCAAATTCCAAGTGAGTCAATTTCACCGTTTCATTGAACCATATTGCCTCAAATCTTTCGGGAACGAGGGTTAATGAGCCATAGTTGAGAATTTCACTGTGCTTTGCGGCTTGGGGAATCCGGTCAGTCCGCCGCAAAAGTGCCCGCACCCGCGCCAGGAGTTCTTCAACTTCAAAAGGCTTGGTGAGGTAGTCATCTGCGCCAGCATTGAAGCCTTCCACCTTATCCTGAGTTTGGCTCAAAGCCGTCAACATCAACACGGGAATCTCAGAAGTGCGATCGTCGCGGCGCAGGCGTTGGCAAACGGTAAACCCATCTACTCTGGGCAACATTAAATCGAGCATGATCAAGTCTGGTTGCAGCTGGAGAGCCAGCGCTTGACCTTTGATGCCGTCTTCAGCTTGACTAACATCGTAGCCAGCCATTTCCAAGTTGACGGCAACTAGTTCTGAAATCGCTGGGTCATCGTCTATGACAAGAATCCTCGGCATTCTTAAAAATTATTACTACTTATTAAGGATAATTAACAACCTTTGATAGATACAAAGATTTTTGAATCAATGATGAAAAAGTTTTTAAATCTTACATAAATATTAAGATTAAATGACTGTGAAATCAAGACTCAATTACACGAAATCTTATAGTCTATGATGTGTTATACTCCCCCCTACAATCCGTCTTGGTTTTTACAAAACGGTCTGATCATGACTGTATACACCGCTTTGTGGGGAAAGCGCCACTGGGAAAGTACTACTAAAGACCCAGAACCGTCTTATCACGAAAAAATATTCATTGGTGGTCAAGGTGTGCCAATTTTTGGCTTGGTTGCCATCCCGGAAAATGCTCACAGTACGATTATCGGTACTTATGGCATTACTGGAGAGCTAGAGACTGAATGGTTTTTGAGGGTGCTGGGACGTAAGGCTTACGCTCAAGGGTATGCGATTGTGTTATTTGATTGGCGAGCCCACGGCAAAACGGCCGAATTGTCCCCAACTCTAACTTCTGATGGTTTGTATGAGGGGGAAGATTTTGTTCGCATCGCTGCTGCTGCTAAGGAAATGGGATGTCCGGGTAAATTTTGGTTTACAGGGTATTCTTTAGGAGGGCAATTAGCACTATGGGCGGTGAAGGTTGCTGGTGAGGTGATTAAGGAGAATGAAGATTTAGGATTAGAAGATAGCGATATTGGCGGTGGTATGGTGATTTGTCCGAGTTTGGATTCGGAGCGATCGCTATCTTATCTAGTTAAACAGCCCTTTGGCAGATATTTGGAAGCAGGAATTGCAAAAAATTTAAAAAAACTGGCATGGCGGATTCATGATGCTCATCCTGGAAGCCTTGACTTTGCAGCAATTGAACGGGCAAATAGCATTTGGGGTTTTGACAATGAACTGGTAATTAAGCGACTAGGTTTTCCTTCCGTGGAAGCATATTACCAAGCTAGTAGTGCTTTACAAATATTGCCGCAAATCTCGAAACCGACTTTGATTTTATATGCTGCCGATGATCCACTTTTTGACCCAAGTATCATACCGGAATTAGAAGAAGCTTGCGATCGCAATTCCGCAATAGATTTGTTACTCACTCAGTACGGCGGCCATGTTGGCTATTTGAGCAGCAAAGAGTGCCAGCGTCAAGTAAACGATTCTGATCTTTGGTGGGCATGGAATCGGGTTTTACAATGGTTGGAGGAAAAGCGAATAGGGTAAGCGAGAAAATATTCTAGTTGCTAGGATACTCGACGGATGAAGTCGTATTGTTTGGAAGTCCAAAATAGAGAAAATAGCATTGGCTAAGAATTTACCACAATATTATTGGTAAACCAGCAATGACAGAAGCAATACCTGTCCAAAGAGTAAAGCGCTCAATATCTACTTCATCCAAAGCAACGCTCATTTCCTTAATTGCTAATACAAGCGCTGTCAGTAGCAGCACAAAGAAGGCAAGGTACTCAAAATTAATTATCATTCATCCTCGCTATCTCTAGAAAAAAGTAGTTCTAATAGGTTTTTAACAAGCTTTGGCAAGGGTTTTTTGTTTCGGATTTAACAATTCTGGCTAAAAATTATTGAAGAGATATCTACTTCAGATAGCCAAATCATAGTTTCATAGCCAACCCTACCCATTTCTGGCTCTGGCCCCATAGGCATCTCCACCAAATATTCCCATCTATCTGACTCAAATCGGTAGTTGTTGATGACACCTTCCCCACCCATAAACCTTACTGTTTGACCTTTGCAAAGCTTAGGTACTGACAAAATACTTGCAGACATTGCTCGTAATTCCTTGGAGTAATACTGTAATAGCTAATGTTCTAGCCAAAAGAAAATTTCTTATTCTCTGTCAAGGGTTTTAATGTATTCTATTTCAGAGGGTTTAGCCTTGAGTTAATGCTCATACATCTAAAGTAATAAAAATGGCACGTAAATCACGTAAATATAAAGCAATTCTATTTGAGTTGTGAAAAATATAGATTAGGAAACGAACCGCCAAGGACGCAAAGCAAAGAAAGAAGAAAGAGATATAATTTTCACGAATGATTTAGGACTGCTATAGAGCAATAAATCACGATATTAGTCAGCAAAAGCGATAAGCCTGACGGCATGGCTACGCTTACCGCGTTGGTCTGGCGCATAGTATAGTAGCGCTAAAGAATCAAACCAGATCCACCGATAATAATTGTCGTAATTAAACAAACTACTAGATTAAAATTCCCTTGACTTTTTGACTCAATGACCGCTTCTAATGATATTTGGCTACCTGCACCGACAGATTTAACTTTGTTACCGGATGAGATTCATGTCTGGCGCATAGAACTTGACCAACCAGAAGTACAGCTGCAAAATTTAGCAGCGACTCTTTCCAATGACGAAAAGGCTCGTGCTGAACGGTTCTATTTTCAGGAACATCGACAGCGTTTCATTGCTGGTCGTGGTATCCTACGAACAATATTAGGTCGCTATTTAAGTATCCAGCCTTTACAAGTGCAGTTTAATTATCAACAGCGTGGCAAACCAGTATTAGCAGATACATTTGCCGATAGTGGACTGGCGTTTAACTTGTCTCATTCCCAAGGGTTGGGTTTGTGTGCGGTGAATTGTACCCACCCAATTGGTGTAGACCTAGAATATATTCGCCCGATGTCTGATATTGAAGCTCTTGCCAAACGGTTCTTTTTACCGAGAGAATATGAGATGTTGCGATCGCTATCTCCCAACCAACAGCAAGAGGTATTTTTCCGTTACTGGACTTGTAAGGAAGCTTATTTAAAAGCAACCGGAGACGGACTATCCCAGTTAGAGCAAATTGAAGTATCGCTAACTCCCACAGAACCAGCCAAGTTACAGATAACTGAAGACTGGAGTCTTTTTGAACTAGTACCTGCAAACAATTATGTTGCTGCCGTTGCGGTAGAGAATTTTGGCTGGGATTTGAAGTGTTGGCAATACTGATGTTGACTAAGCTCATCTCCTGCATGAAACAAGAGAGATATTGTGGACAAATGACAACCAGCTTACTTATCCTCCTGCATATTTCGCACAATTTTTGTCACTAAGTTTCTAGGTACAAATCTGACGCTTTTTGCAAGTATTGCATTGAGCAAACCAGGAATGACGATGGTTTGACCCTTCATTAAGGCACGAAAACCAACTTCAGCTACTGTTCGTGCATCCATCATCCTCTTACCCTTGAGCAGCTTAGAGTCAGCCATTCCAGTTCTTTCATGAAAGCCAGATTCTGTTGAGCCTGGGCAAAGAACTGTCACAGTGACACCAGTACCTTCTAATTCATTAGCGATCGCTTCCGAAAAGGATAAGATATAAGCTTTAGTAGCAAAATAAACCGCCATCAAAGGCCCTGGTTGAAAAGCAGCAGCCGAAGAAACATTCAATATTTTACCTTCACCTTGCTTTACCATGTGCTTTACAAATAGCTTGGTTAAATGGGTGAGACACACCAAATTTACCTGTAGCATTTCCAATTCAGCAGCTAAGTCTGTTTCGTGAAATAATCCATAGATACCAAATCCAGCATTATTTACCAGTACATCAACATTAATATTGGCGAGTTGCAACTCCGTGAAAATTTCTTCAGGAGCAGTTGATATAGATAAATCCTTAACAATAGTTTTGACAAGATTTCCAAATTCTTTTTGGAATTTAGCTGCAATTTCTACTAGCTTTGGCCCGTTTCTGTCTACTAAGACTAGATTGTAATCATGAGTGGCAAAAATACAGGCTAATTCGTAGCCAATTCCACCGGCTGCCCCAGTAATAAGAGCAGTTTTTTTGCTCTGACTTTGATGTGTTTTGTTCATGTAAAAATATTGGTGAATTCAACTTGATGAAGCTGCCTTGCATTTACAGTGGTTCTCGTTCTACAATTAAGTACGCGTAATATTTGAACCGACAATAACTGTCTTAAGTTATTACCCTTTCAAATGCTTGTGTAATGCCTTGGATAAATGTAACAGTCCAAACGTAAATTTAGGACTTATACATCAAATAAGTGGAGCATTAAAATTGTTCGGTGATTTCAAACTACTAGCACTGGCTTTTGATTAATCACAGCAGCCAGCAGATAAAATCAAACTGTTATGCCCAACACTAACCATTCTATCCTCAATTGCTTCTGTCAAGGGGTGAATCCTGAAAGTTTACATTATTGAGCATAAAAAAACAGGGCAATTATATTGCCACTGTTGGTATATAAGTTGTTGCTGGCATTTGAAATATTAACTATTCAGCAGTACTGAGTTTTAAAAAAATCGACTAAATAAACTTGTTTTGTTGTAGTTGTAGGGTGTGTTACGGCTTCCGTAACGCACCGAAAGTATCCGGGATAGTGCGTTACGTTCCTAACACATCCTACGCAAGTTGTGAACTCCTAAGCGAGATTCAAGAAACCACTTTGAATCAAGTAGGCGGTATAAGTCATAAACAATTGAGAGTCAATTGGAGGACAAGCAATAGAACTACCTGCCAATGCGTGAAGAGTATCTTGGCAGCTAATATGAGGTCTTCTAGCTTGTAAATACAAATCAGGAATAGTTAGTTGTTCATCAGACCAACGTTCCAGCAAAAATGGTCGCAGAGTGTACAAAGGATTGTCAGCAGAAGTCACATTATTGATTAACTCAGATTGCCATTTTTCATAAGGAATCATTTCAACTGAATAACCAAAAGAGCGTATCCACTCAACTAGCATTTTCAAAGCGGCAGGTTGGGGATGTTGTAAATTGAAAGCTTTCCCGATGGATTCTTTCTGCCGTGATAGATAAACAATCGCTTTACTTACATAGTCCACAGGTGACATATCCAACATATAATCTACATCAGGGAAATATCCCATTTGTAGACAACCTTTGGTCATCAGATTGATAAAGTCGTGTGTGTTACAAATACCTGTTTTGCTATCACCAGAAATCAGTGGTGGTCTATGGATAGTTACAGGCAGTCCACGGTCACGAGCAATTTTAACTAACTTTTCAGCTACCCATTTTGTTTGTGAGTAACCAAGATAAATACCTTCCCAATGATTGAATTCATCCTGCTCTTTGACAACCTTGCCAGCATAAGCAGTGGATTCAAAAACAGCAACACTAGAAACGTAATGTACAGGTTTGACTTTAACTTGACAAGCTAATCTCAAAACTTCTTGAGTGCCTAAAACATTGGCTGCTTTCAGTGCTGAGTATGGGAAAACATAATTCAACAAAGCAGCACTATGATAAATGGTATCAATATTTGCAGCTAAGACTTGAAACTGTTCCGAAGCAATACCTAATAATGGCTGAGATAAATCGCCGACAATCGGAATAATTCTGGATGTAAATTCTTCCTGCCAAATAGCATACTGTTCCAGATTTTTTTGGAGTTTGCTTTTGCCTTCTTCGGCATTAGCAGCACGCACTAAACAATAGATATCCGCATTAGTTTCTTGTAGCAATTCCCGGATGATAAAAGCTCCTAAAAAGCCTGTTCCTCCAGTTAAAAAGATATTCTTAGGTTCACCCACAAGCACATTAGATGCAGCGCCGGGATGGATGGTGGGGTCAAGAACAGCCTCAGCACCTAAATCTAGAACAGTGGGTGCAGCGTTGGCATTAGAGGCTACTACCTTTGTATCTTGAACTGGTGAACCTTCTTGCACTTCTTCAGCTAAACGCTGTGAAAGAGCTTCAATATTTGGGTAATGCCACAGAAGCAATGGAGACGGTTGAAATCCTAGTAATTTTTCTAAGTTACTTACTAGAATCATTGCTTGGGCTGAATCCAACCCATAGTTTTCTAAATGTTCTTTGATATCTATTTCATCAGTTGCTACTCCTAGCAACTTAGCTAAGTTAGATACCAAAAATATTTGAATATCTTCTGCTGTGAAAGACTGTTTTATAGTCATTTTTAAATCTCCAACAATGATGTAGAACGAACAGGGTGATACTGACTGTAATAATCGGAAGCTTGCAGTCCTTGAATTTTCAAATTTTGGACACGGTACAAAAAGGCTGCACCAGTCATAATTTGATTAGCAACATCAACTACACCACGATTATTTGGTTCAGACAGATAGGAACCGCGTACCCAGTCATTGAAACCGCCCATCGCTGGGCCACACCAAATTTGATAATCGACTTCTCTACCTTTTTCACCAGAACTAGACCAGCGAGAAGATAATCCTAAATACCAACGGAAAATCAACGCCATTTTCAGTTTAGGATTATTGACTGCTTTCCCAAGTTTCTCAGGGTTCTTTTGGGACAGATAAGCCGCAGTTCCTTCCCATACTTCAGCAATAGTTTTGCGAAAAACTTGTTTTTCTAATTTCTGTCTTTCTGCCAAAGGAATCTCTTCGATGGAATCATAAGCGCGGTAGAGTTCAAATAATTTTTGCGCTCGCATGGGGAACATTGTACCCCGTTTGAGAACTTGCAATTTGACTCCCATTTCAAACATATCTGCTGCTGGGGCCATAATCATATCAGCCATTTCAGCTTGGGCTAGTAACTTTTTGGTATGTTCACAAGCCCCAGATTCAACGCATGACTGATTAATAGAACCGGTCATTATATAAGCAGCACCCATCATGAAAGCTGCTAATGCTGATTGTGGTGTCCCAATTCCCCCTGCAACGCCAATTCTAATGGGTGTTTGGTAATGATATTGTGCTTGAATTTCATCCCGCAAGGCAATAATAGAAGGTAACACACAAACTAGGGGACGGTTATCTGTATGACCTCCAGAATCAGCCTCGACGGTAATATCATCAGCCATCGGAACTTTGGCTGCAAGGGTTGCTTGTAACTCAGTAATTAATCCTTGTTCAAGGAGTTCTTTGATTATTCTGGCTGGTGCTGGTTGCAGAAATTTAGTCGCAACTTCTCGGCGAGAAATTTTGGCAATGATTTTATTTTTGATTTCAATTTGATTGGTGCTATTCAATCCCAATCCAGCAACACGGTAATAAACAATGTTGGGGGTCAAGTCGAGAAATGCAGATGCTTCTACTGTTCTCACTTGATATTTGAGATATAAATCCACTGCGCGGCGTTCAATCGCAGGTTCGTTGGGGCTGTGAATTAAATTAAATGCGTAAGGCCCTTGAGGTAAAGCTTCTTGAATGCGATTTATGGCTGCTTCCAAACGTTCTGGAGTTAAACCACCTGCACCAAAGGAACTCAAAATTTGTTCTTTTCCGAGTGCAATGACCATTTCTTCGGAAGCAATTCCGCCAGCCATTGCGCCGGTAACGTAGGCATATTTCACTCCATAAGAGGAGAGAAAATTCGGATCTCCAAATTGTTGAATGCGGATTGGGGCTGCAAATGTTAGCAGTTCTACTTGTGCTGTTGTGCCATTATCACCAGGGGATAAATAACCCTCATTAGTGACACCGATTTTTCCGGCAACTTTCACGATGTAGCAGGGTTTATTTAACACCATCAATTTATCTTTGATGGTTTGTTTCTCAAAAGATACTGTTTCTAAAGAACCTTTCCAAACTTGGTTTTTGTTATGCGACCAAGTGGAGAAGTTAAGACCATTATCGTGTTTACTTAGTACCGTATCTACGGTTGTCACGGTAGTTATCCCTCGGATTACAATTATTAAATAAGGGGAGTAGGGAGTGGGGAATAGGGAATGGGAAAGAAATATTTTCCTTTTATCAGTTCACCTTTCCCCTTACCCAAGGTTATTGACGGTTGAAGTATGTAGACTTATGTCAAGATTCTTCGTTAAGCAAGTTTTGGGCGCAAGCTAGTTGCAATTGAATGATTTCGCTCATTTGCTGACTGTAATCTTGTCTAGCTTGTAAGAAGGCTGTGTGTGCTTTAGTTATCTTTGAATTATTAGCATTGAGCTTTTGATACTGGGTCTTATTTAAATCGAACATGCTGATGATGCTACTAATTTTTTGAGTTCTGACGGGTGAGAAAGAAACAGGAATTGGCTGTCTTATTGCGCTTGACTCAGAAGATTGTAATTGTTCTCTCGCTTCAAAAACGTTATCAATGATATTTTTCGGTTTTACTTCTTCTGGCTGAGGCAAGATGTTAGGGGAATGACTTTCTTGTTGAGTTATGTGGTTGGAAGTGTGAAGAGAATCTGTAATTTCAGATTGTTGGAGATTAGGTATCTTTGGATGCTGTATTTTGAAGCGATCGCTCCTAAGATCCCCAGCAAAATCTTCAACAAGTTTACGATTTTCTTCGCTCAAAATTGTAGCTGCGATCGCTTTTCCACCCAAGGTAACTGTTCTCAATGTTGCTTTACTTGAATTAGCACTTTCTTGAGCTTTGTTGTACAACGGTGATAAATCCACATTCACCTGATGACTGAGTAGTTTTGCTAATGCTTTAACCATCGAAGCATGGTCATCCATTCCCCTACGATTCAGAGAAACTGTGATATGTTCTTTGTTGCCGAGAATTTTGTCAATCCATCGTGAACAGACACTACCGGCACCTGCTTCTAAAAATATTTTGACCCCATCACCGTAGACACGATTAACTAATTGCGGAAAATCAAGTTCTTGGCACAATCCTTTGGCGATATTATGCGCTATGGTATCGCTATCAAGTGCAACTGGTTGATAATCGGCGGCAGAATAAAACACAATCCCAGGAAGATTTTGCGATGGTAAGCTATTTACCTTCTTAATTTCCTCGAACTGCGATCGCATCGCCTCACAATGTATCACATGGTCGAAGGGAGCGGGGAAAGAATTACAACCTAAAGTTGCAATCACTCGCTTACAGGCTGCATCCTCACCAGCAATTAATACTTCTTCTGGTGTGTTGATTTGAGTTAAGTAGACGTGATTCTCATGTTTCAGACATTCTCTAACTTGAGATGGAGTAGCCATGAGAACATAAGTATTCCAAAAATTGTTGTTTGGTGAATCTGTTAATCCCCAATATTCACGCACAGCATTTTTTGGCCCAGATAACTTATCACCAAATAGAGGTGATGAGTTTAAGGTGTTACTTCCACCCTCAAAATCACTCCAAACTCCTTGGGCAACCATCATACTAGTTTCACCCAAGCTATACCCAAATACAGATTGCGGCTTGACTTTAAAATCATCTCGGAAAATTGCCGTCATGTATCTAGCAAAGGCGATTTCACTTTCAAACATTGCTAGGGAGTCATCTAACAATTGCTTTTCGAGAGTTTCTAGTTGCCTGGTTGTCAATTTAGGTAAGCTTCTGGGATAAACCAGCTTTTCAACATCGGCAGCCCGATTGTAGAGATTGTTACTTTTTAAGTCCTCGAAGACTTTCGGAAATAACCGGAAGACAGTTCGACCAATGCCGATATAAGAATTGACTGCTGCGGGGTAAACATAAGCAACTGCTCCAGTTTTACCCAATGGTTTCGCTGTGAAATAACTTCCTATTGGTGTTTGCCAATCTGTCCCTTTCTCAAAGGCATTATTTACACCTTTGCGGGCAGATTCAATTTCTTTGAGTAGTTCTTTTGTGTTACGTCCTGCGATTGATAAGACATATTTTGCATCGGATTGCTGCTCAAAGGTAGCAAATGTTTCGCTGGCGGTAGCTGATAAAGAAGAACTAGCTTCTATGGATTTTTGGAGATGGTTTAGGATATCGGGTATAGTGGAGCGATCGCTAACTGCGATAGGAAACAGATGAAAAGGCATTTGTTGCAAATATCTGTTGTCGCGCTCCTCTTGGCTGGGTTCCTCCGATAAGATTAAATGGGCGTAACTGCCATCTATACCCATGCTATTAATTGCTGCTATTCTGCGTGTGCCGCCTTTATCGACAAACCAAGGTCTTGATTCCATCGCCACATAGAAAGGACTACCTTCCCATACTTGCGGTGTTTTGACACCAGACCATTTGGGGGTGGCGGGAATATACCTGTAATAAAGACAGAGAGCGGTTTTGATTAAGCTAGCAATTCCCGATGCTGTATAGGTGTGGCCGATATTGGATTTAACGCTACCTAACGCACAATGCAAACCATTGCCCACTTTCGGATAAGCTTGCAGTAAACCTGTGATTTCGGCTTCATCCTCCTGGGGAACGCCGCTACCGAAGACTTCTACATAGTTAACCTCTGTGGGTTGAATCTCCGCCATCTCGAAAGCTTGTTTGCAGACATCACTGATAGCTGAAGCATCAGGTTTTACCAAAGCGTCACTCAAAGTAGAATTACCTTGTGCAAAACTCATGGCATCAATTACTGCATAGATGCGTTCATTATTTTCCTTAGCAGCTTCGTAGCGCTTGAGGACGACAGCACCCGCACCTTCGCCAACCGTCCAGCCATTAGCTTGTTGGTCAAAACCCAACGTGTTGACACCCGTATTAATTGGTGCAAATTGGCTGCGGAACAAGACGTTTTCCACACCGCCGGCTAAATCTACCGCACCCACAACGACTGCATCAACTTCACCCGTAGCGAGTAGCATTTGGGCAACTTCCAACGCTTTGAGGGCAGAATTTTCGCCAGCGCTGACGGTGAATGCAGGGCCAGTGAAATTCCATAAAGCAGAAATCCGACTTGCCATGATGTTGGCGATGTGACTCACATATTCGCCGATTTCTACTGGTTGGTGAATGCTATCTTTGACAATGGTTTCTAGTTGCGCCAGCTGTTCAGCAGGTAGAGAAATTCCTTGGTTGAGTAAGCCGTCTTTAACTTGCCAAGATAGATTCCATCTTTGCTGTAGCTGATGTACGGAAAATTCTGTCTCGGCGGCGACTATAACCGCTACATTGCCACCCTCCTGTAGTTTCGCATCTTTGACGGCGCGATCGCTAACCTTCAGGAGCAATAATTGTTGTGGGTTTAACTTTTCGATTTCATTCGGTGGGATTTTGCACGATAAAGTATCGATTTCAAAATCTTTGATGTATGCTCCTACTGGTGCTTTCCCGTCTGTTAAACCGTACTCTTTCAGGACACTTTCTTGATTTTCTATACCATGCCATCTTTGAGGCGGTAAAGAAGTAAAATGCTGTGTTCCATCATAAATACTGCGTTCAAAAGCATCTAAGCCATTGCAGTTACCAAAAAAGGCATCCATGCCGACAATGGCGACTTTAGTAGGTGGAACAGGTGGAGTTGATTCAACTGATTCTGCTGTATTTCCTTGTTCTAAAATCAGATGAGAATTAGTGCCGCCAAAACCAAAAGCGCTAATAGCTGCCCGTTTTATTGGTGCGTGATTATTAGGCCATGCTGTAGCTGTTCTAACAATTTTGTCGGCAGAAATCGTACCTTTTTCTGAAGTCAAAGGTTCCGAAACATTCATGGTTGCTGGAATTACACCATGAGACATACTCAAAATCACTTTAGTCAAGCCAACCATGCCAGCAGCAGTTAGCAAGTGACCTGTATTTGCCTTAGCAGAACCTACCAGAGGCGCAGCTTGATTTTGACCAAAAAATGTTTCGATAGAGTTGAATTCGGTTGTATCCCCTAGCAATGTGCCAGTGGCGTGACACTCTAGATAATCGATGCTTTTCGGACTAAATTTCGCCTCATTGTATGCTCGTTCAAAAGCTAAAACTTGTCCTTTAGGATTCGGACTCAGTAAGTGCTTACCTTTGCCATCATTCGAGAGTCCATTACCGCAGATAGTGGCGAGAATATTATCACCATCTCTAACGGCATCAGAATATCTTTTCAGCATCACCATCCCAACACCATCGGCGGGGATTAATCCTCTAGATGACTTATCTAAGGGACGGCTGATGCCGTTTTCTGCATACCCTTGAACACCGGAAAATAACATCCGCACAAATAGCGAATCTGCACAACTTATGGCTCCAGCTAACATGACATCAGCTTTGTGTGACCATAAGTAATGAGATGCTAGTTTAATCGCATAAAATGAGGAAGAACAAGCAGCATCCAGACATAAATTAATCTGGGATAGAGATAAAGCTTGAGCAACGATAGATGCTGGTAAACCAGATATCATCGCATTGTATAAAGATGCTTTGGTTGCCCTTGGTACAGCTAAATTAAAGTCTTCATACTGCAAAAGTTCTCTGACAGCAGGATTAATAGCTTGCTGGTAAATTGGAGAGAATAATTGATTAGATAATTTTGTTGGGAATGACAAATTACCTAAAATTACGCCACATTTTGCTAGAACAGTTTGATTACCCCAATAACCACTTTGTTCAATTGCTTGTTTAGCGGCATATAATGACCATTTGAAGGTGTTATCTAAACCAGCAACAAATTCTGATGGTAGATTGTATTCAGATGGATTAAAATCGAAGTTGCGGATGTATCCGCCTTTGAGGGAATAAGTTTTGTCTGGTGTACCTTTAACTGGATTGTGAAATATTGTCGGATCTACTCCGATTTCTTCGACGGTTGCAGAGGATGTCGAATCTTTTTGATTAACAATGTTTTGCCAGTATTCTTCAGGATTCTTTGCATCGGGGAATAGGCATGATAATGCGATGATGGCTATTTTTTCCACGATTTATATGCTCCGAGTTTGGGTATTTAGCAAGAGATAATTAAAAGGCAGGATTTACGCTGTTCCCCAAACTTCAAACGAGGCAAATTATAACAATCCTAAGATTAAGCTAGCCCTGATAGTTCGTAGTAAAGACTTTAGTACTTAGCACAACATTTCATGAATTCTCTGCGAACCTTTGCGTTTCCCTTTGCGCCCCTTTGCGTTTAAAATTTAACCCTCAATTCGCCACAAGTTCACACAAATCTGTACTTATAAAACAAGGACTAAAGTCCTTACTACAAACTTTGAATTTCACAGATTACTAGCTTCTGAGCATTTTCATTGACCAAATAATGGCATGAGCGCCGAGCATTCGTGAATATATTTTACCTTGGCGGTCGTGTATGATAAAGTTTGCGATCGCACTACTTGGTGTCTTAGCTAGTACTTCACAAGAAACGTAAAATGTTTCATTATGTGGTATCATCGCAAATTGTTCAAATTTTTCTACTTTTCCAGGTAAACAACCTTCTTCATGAAAGTGTTGTGTCCAAACCCATAAGGCGTGCATACTCAAGTCAGTGGTGTAAGGATTTACCCATTGGACTGGGAATTGTCCTTGTTGCTGTGCGCTGAGTTCTGGCCAAAGACATTCTGTAGTGATTTTTTCAGGACTGATGTTTAAAACTCTTTTAATTTCTTGAAAACCAGGGCCGTGAAATAATGTAGCCCCACCATTTTGGTAAAAATCTTTTCCTGTAGCGGTGATGATATTATCTTCTTCGAGATTGAGAGATTCATAAGTGGGTACATCTGGGATTTCTCGCTGGAGATTGAGTTGAGCGCTAAAATGAAACTGGATTCTGCCTTGTGGGTTTTTACTCGAAATTTTGGCTTTAAGTTCGATTCTTTCAAGGTTAACTTTAGAAATTTCTTCTATTTCTAAAAGATGTTCATTCGCTAATGTCTCATTGAAAGTAATTCCCTTCAAAACTTTGAAATCTTGGTAATTAAACAACCGATAACCGGGATATAATTGCTCACAAGCATTGATAATCCAGGTCATTGCACAAGTTGCTGGTAAAACTGGAGAACCAGCAATCGTATGATCGTGCAAAAATGGATTAGCCTCTAATGTCATTTGGCGACGAATACGATAAGTTCGTAGTTCTGAATCTAGTTCTGTAGCCATTGGAACTAGCGGACTACCAATAACAACTTGTGCGGTTGCGTGATTGGCGTTATCCATTTCTTTAACGAGCATTTGTGCCCCGACTGCAATGGGAATTATATCAATTTTCCGCTCTTGAAAAATCTTCTTTAATTCTGCTGTCACCATCCCACTATCCCAAGCGCCCCAGTTGATAGCCACTACATGACATGAGGGATAAGTTTGCTTAAATATATGGGCTGATTTGTTCAGAATTTCATTTGCGATCGCATAATCAGATTGTCCGGGATTTCCATAAAATCCTGTGACTGAAGAAAACAAAACTAAATGCTGAAGTTGATTAGGGTTAACGCAAGTTAGCAGGTTTTCTAAACCTTGAACTTTGGCGGTGTAAACCTTTTCAAAATCCTCTTCTGTTTTCTTTTCAATTAACTTATCAGCTAAGTTTCCAGCGCCGTGGATGATTCCGGTAATTGGGCCGAGATGTTGCACAGCAGTGGCAAGTTTTTCTTGCAAAGCTGGCGTATCTGTGACATCGACGCTGATATATTCTGCTTTAGCTCCGGTTTTTTCAATTGCTGCTAGAGTCTTTTTGATTTCCCGGCTGGAGGTTATTTTGTTATATATTTTTTGTACATTCATGGGTGTAGGCTTCTCTCCTTGGGAAAGAAGATTTTCCATGATGCATTTTTTCAATGCGGATTCATCAGAATTTTGAGCATAATCTGGCTCGGTTTCTAATAGTTCGGAGCGACCGAGGAGGATGAATTTGCAGGGTTGCTGTTGAGCTAATCTGATAGTACACTCAGCCGTAATCCCTTTTGCACCGCCGCTTACAACAAAGACAGATGATGGACTAAGCTGGGCTGTTTGTGTCATAAATCCTCTTGTATTAATTCGTAATTCGTAATTAAAAGATGCTCTAGAAAACTGGTTACAAGTTGTTTCCTATCTTCTTCTCTGTCTCCTCTGCGGTTCTGTAAAAAGTTTAGTAGAGCTTTGCCTCAGTTCGTAGCGAATCGACTCAAAACTTACTTTGCGTTCCTCTGCGCTTTACTCTGCGCCCCTTTGCGTTTAAAATCAAACCCTTAATTGTCCACGAATTGAGGAAACTACGTACAAGGGAAATTTCACGCAGAGGCACAGAGGCGCAGAGAGAAGAGATTAATCGGCAATAATGGTAACTCGTCCCTGTGAACCATACCCAACTTCACTTATATAAAGGTTGGGGTCGTGAAGTTCGGCGATGATGTTTTGTACTGATTGTTTAGCATCAAGTCTGGGGCTTAGGTCGATCGCACGAGTAAACACCTTTGGCCATTCCCATCTGAGAGTTTTGGTTAAGCCGAATAAACCAGCGCCGATCGCACCGAAGTTGACTTTGTACTCTAAACCGAAGGCTCCATCAAGGTGAGCTACTGTGCAGAAACAACTACGTCCATGCTTTGCGGCTTCGTTTAGAGAGGGTTTGAGGTGTTTCGCCATCAAAAATACGTGCTTGACGATCGCCTTTTCTGATTCGTTATAAGAAATACTCCCGGTGTGATTTCCTACAAACATCGGATGTAAGTGGATGAAGGCCCCAATCGTTCCGCAGTGAGATGCGATCGCTTGCAATTGTTGTTGAAGATGTTCTTCACTCAAGTTTGCTAAGGTGACGCGGGTTACTCCTGTGGGTAAGGGCGCTTGTTGAGCAATGAGCGATTGGGGGAAGCTGATAACTACTACTTTCCAGCCTTTCTCGATTAGGGATTCAGCTAATTTGTAAGTGGTGAGGGAACCATCATCGGTGATTAAACCGATGTGTCCCTCTGGTAACGTGAAATCCAAATAATCGGGCTGTGGTAAGCTTCTGAGTTTGACCGGATGGCGCTGGATAGTATGCTCTAGTTCCGGTGGTTGTTGGACAAACTCAGGCTCAGACTTTTTTTTTTCACCTCCAGCCAACTGCTGTAGGTAATCAACTATTTGACCGATGGTGCGGAGATCGCCGAGTTCTTCAATATTCGGTTTGGGTAAGTTGGGGTACGTTTCTTGCATCGCCCCTAAGATTTCTACCCGTTTAATCGAGTCAATCCCTAAATCGGCTTCCATGTCCATTTCCAGTTCCAGCATCTCTACTGGATAACCGGTTTTATCGCTGGTGATCGCTAACAGGGTTTCGCCTAAGTTTGCAAATTCATCACTTGTAGCGGGAGCAACTTCTGGTTCTGGGGTGAATGCGACAACTACGCTTGGTTCCGGTGCAACGGCTACCTCAACAACTGGTGCAGTCTCTACTGGAATCTCGGTTGCTGGTTGTACTTCAGGAATTGCAATTTCTACCGCAACACCTTTAGAAGCGTGGGATTGCAGATACTCTACAACTTGACCGATGGTGCGTTTTTCTGACAGTTCTTCTAAATTGGGCTTGGGTAGGTTGGGGTACATCTCTTGTAGCGCCCCTAAGATTTCCACCCGTTTGATAGAGTCAATCCCTAAATCAGCCTCCATGTCCATGTCCATTTCCAGCATTTCGACTGGGTAGCCGGTCTTGTCGCTGGTGATGGCTAAGAGGTTTTTATCCAAGTCAACAATATCGATAGTTGCGTTAGATACAGGTGCAGCAGTTGTGGGTGCTGGTTCTGGGGTGAATGCAACAACTTCCTCAGCTGGAGGTGAGCTAATTTTGACTACAACTTCAGGTTGGGGTTCTACTACTGGGACAGGTGGCGCGACTACAGGCTCTACTGTCTCGACAGTGGCGAAGTGAGGGGTGGGAAGTGGGGAATAGGAAGTTTCAACTACAGGCTCTACCACCTGGGGAGTGGGCGCGAGAGGTTCTTGGGTAACATTTAAGCCATTTTTAGCTACAGGCAAAGGCTGGCTTTCTACTATCTTGGTAGTAGCGGGTACGGGTGCATCACTAACAGTTGTTTCTGTTGTGAATGGAGTGAAATTGCTGAGTTTCTCTGTTAGTTGAGTTGCTCCATCACCAGAGATGATTTGAGAATATTCTTGCTGGATGAGTTGGAAAAAGCTCTTAGTATATTCCAACTGCTCTTGAAGATATTGCTCATGGATGCGTAGAGTTTCACCTTGTTGGGAATGAAACTGCATCATGCTGCGCTCTAGGCTTTCCATGACAACTAGCTTCATTTTGGCAGTTTCGGCTGTTGATTTACTTTCACTCAACAAGGAATTCTGCTGCTGCATCAGTTGGAAAAACGCTTTAGCGTATTCCATTTGATGGTTGAGATAAGTACCGTGAACTTGTAAATTCTCGGCTTGATTTTCCTGGAACTGTGTCAGGAGATATTCTAAACTTGCTAAAAGTTGTTCGTAATTTGTAAGTTTTTCTGGTGTTGGTTGCATCTTAGATTCCTGGACTGGTTGTGACAGGGTAACAGGATTCATCTGTTGCTCTGGCTGGGTGATGAT
This sequence comes from Nostoc sp. UHCC 0252, assembly GCF_034931145.1. NCBI lineage: Bacteria > Bacillati > Cyanobacteriota > Cyanophyceae > Nostocales > Nostocaceae > Nostoc > Nostoc sp. UHCC 0252. Next base: position 50,241 of record NZ_JAYGHE010000001.1, read on the forward strand.
ACTAGCAGTCACACCGTTCATTACTGGGGTAAGTTTTTTATGTCCGTTAGTTTCTATCACTGCTACAGGTGGAGTTACACCTGGGCTGCTAAATAAAGGAGCCACAGTTTCAGAAGATTCAGGAGTGGGTAATGTGACTTTATGCCCATCCTGCAAAGCTAGAGCGAAGGCATTTTTCGTTTTTTCGGATCTGTAGTTGATGCCGTTTAGACGTACATTTAATGTCTTCTTCGTCTCAATTGGGGGGATAGTTTGGGGAAGTTGGTAAGGATCGAGGTTATTCAAAGCCAAACCAATTACCCGTAACTGCACAACTGCTTCTCGCAAAGAGCGATCGCTATTCTTTTGAACGCTAGGGTTCAGAGATACAGTAATATGAGGGCGATCGCCAAGAATCTCTTTCACTAAGTTGCTAAGAATTCTCCTCGGCCCAAATTCCACAAAGCAAGTACCACCCGCCGCATAGATATTTTCAATTTCCTGTTTAAACAGCACTGAGTTAGAAAGGTGCGTTTCCAGGATTTTTTGAATACCTTGGGCTTCCTTGGGATACTGCTTACTGGTAACGTTGCTGTAAACAGGGATTTTGGGACTTTGGAATTTGACAGACTTGGTTGCGATCGCAAAGGATTTTTGAGCAAAGGCGATTAGCGGTGTATGGAACGCTGCTGATACAGGTAGCAATACAGCTGTATATCCTTTCTCGTGTAAAATCTCTCTGACTTTTGCGATTTCTGCGGTCGGCCCAGCCAAGACAAATTGAGTCGGAGAATTTTGATTAGCGATCGCAACTTGCGGAAAATGTCTGATTACTGCTTCAACTTTGCTGATGTCTTCTTTGACAGCCAGCATACTTCCCGCATCATGATCCGGGTCTTCTGGAGCCGCCATTGCTTGACCCCTAGCTTTCACTAGAAACAAGTAATCTTCCGTACTCAAAACACCCGCAGCCCATAGCGCTGTTAGTTCACCAAAGCTATGCCCCGCCACAAAATCTGACTTAAATCCAGCTTGTTGCAGTATGCTGTACATCCCTGCACTCAACACCCCGATGGCTGGTTGAGCATATTCTGTGCGTTGCAAGGCAGCAATTTGGACATTTTTTTCTGCTTCCTCAAACACAGGATGAGGAAAAACAATTTCTGAAAGCGGCTGCAAATTATCTTTGAGCAACAGGCTATCCATATAACCATGAAGACGGCGCATCAAAGGGAAATTCATTACCAGTTCGCGTCCCATCTCCAAGTATTGCGAACCTTGTCCAGAAAACAGAGAGACAACTTTTCCACCCAACTCCATACCAGAAGCGCGATAATAAATCCCTTGGGGATGCTCCCAAGATGCTGCTGACCCTTTGAGTTTCAGCCAGTCAATGCTAGTTTGCAGAAACTTGCAAGCTTCTTCGAGATTTTCAGCGACAAACCCAAATCTGGGAGCAGAGAGGGGAATTTGTTGTGATTTGCACTCATTGACTAATTGTGAGTAGTGTCTGGGTGCATCTGGCGATCGCAACTTACCTAAAATCTCTTCCGATTTGCTCAACAATTGCTCTACTGTAGGAGCAAACAACAGCACTTCACTAGCATCACTGTGTAAGCGGTAAGCTGCGTTTTGGTCAGCTTCATATTCTTCCAAAACAACGTGATAGTTGGTTCCACCAAATCCAAAGGAACTTACACCCGCGCGTCTTGGTGCTTCCCCTTCTGGACGAATCCAAGGTCTGGTTTGGGTATTCAAATAAAAGGATGAATTTTTAATGTTGAGTTTGGGATTTGGCTCAGTAATGTTAATTGTCGGCGGTAATACTTTGTGATGTAAAGCCAAAGCTGTTTTAATCAAACTCGCCGCACCCGCAGCCGCTTTTGTGTGTCCGATTTGTGATTTCACACTACCCAAAGCGATGTGCTGCTTTTTGTCATCATGCACATCAAAGAAGTCTTTTAAAGAACCGAATTCTGTCGGATCTCCAGCCATTGTGCCAGTGCCATGTGCTTCCATCAAACCAACAGTAGCAGGAGAGAAGCCGGCATCTTCATAAGCACGTTCTAAGGCTTTGACTTGACCTTCTTTGCGCGGAGCATAAATACTCTTGTAACGCCCATCGCTGGAAGTACCAATACCTTTAATTACGGCATATATTTTATCGTTGTCCCGTTCAGCATCTTCTAACCGTTTGAGGACAATCATCCCGATACCTTCACCCAGCATCATCCCATCAGATTTAGCATCGAAAGGTTTGACATTTTCACTGGGAGTAACAGCCGGTGTTTTGCTGAAGGAAATGTAAGCCATGATGGTGTTATCGGTATCAACGCCACCAGTCAGCATCATGTCAGAACGATGCTCAACTAGTTCGCTGATTGCCATTTTCAAAGCACCAAAGGAACTAGCACAAGCGGCATCAACTACGCAGTTCAGTCCGCCAAAATTTAGGCGATTGGCAATTCTACCCGCGACTACGTTAGCTAACATTCCAGGGAAAGCATTCTCATCCCATTTCACGTAAGCGCTTTTGATTTTATCAACGATTTTTTTGGTATCTTCGTCAGATAAACCACTGCTTTTAAGAACTTTTTCCCAAATCGGATATTCCAACCTGGCAGAAAGCGGCATTCCTAATTGCTTGGCCATAGCCACGCCTAAGATTACACCAACAGTCTCGCGGCTAAACTCACGTTTTTCGCCATAACCTGCATCTTCCATCGCCTCTTTCGCAACCACTAAACTTAATAGTTGCGATACATCTGTGACTTCCAAAATGCTGGGTGGAATGCCGAATTCCATCGGGTTAAAATCTACCTCTGGAATAAACCCACCTCTTTTGCAGTAGGTTTTATCTTCAGTAGTTCTCGGATTCGGATCGTAATAATCTTCGACACTCCAGTGAGTGGAAGGAACATCAGTAATACAGTCAATTTTGTTTACTATATTTTGCCAGTATTCCCGTAAATTTCTGGCTTGAGGCAATAGAGAAGCCATCCCAACGATGGCGATAGGATTGTGTTGTAATTGTCTGTTAATTCTGTTGATTGACACTGATTTATCTGATTTATCTGACTTCATGCTTTTTTCCTCTATAGACCTCATCACAGCCTTTTCACAATTATTGATAAGGCTTTCTAACTCCGCTAAGGCAGTATCAATTGAATAAGCAGACATAGGGCATAGTTAGTACTGTGGATTGTGTAGTTACAGTAATTCTGTTGCCTACTAATTAATGGAAAACTCTGGTTTTGTAAGCAGTTAGCTATCTTAATTTTGCTAAATACTTATCTCCAAATCGACACCACACGATACATACTGCCGGGGTAAAGCCTTATGTTTACAGGCGACTTTGGCATACTGCGTAGGCGTAGCCCGTCGTAGACATCGCACAAAAATGTTATCCAACGCTAGACTCTTGATATTGTGGCAATAGGTCGATGACGTTGTTAAAACTGGTAAAATAGTCTTGGAGTGTAATAGCTGCTTGACCAGTTAATTTAATCCATTTGTAATGGTAAAGATTTTGAGTAATGGTATCCTACTGGAGTGATGGAAACTGAGGAGTAGCGAAGAGAACAGAAACGTTTTTTTCACCCGAAAGCTTTTGGTTATCTAGCCTAAACACAGCCAGCAAAATAACTGTTTTTAATGACAACGTTCTGTATCTCTAAAGTCATAGCCAATTTCAACGTTCGGGATAATGTATTTTATGCTATTTGAACCAGCAAAGTTGACAAGTTCGTTACACAAAAGACACCACCTTTAATCCGAGCTTATGCAAGTTGAGAAAGTCATCAAACGAGCAAACAGTGATAGAAAAGCAGTTATCTTTAGTTATTTTTAATTTCAAAATTTCAATTAAATAACTAGTTTGTACAACCACTTTAAGACATTGGATTAATAAAAATATTAACATGCTTTACAGAAACTAAATCATTTCTTTAAAGTTATTTTATAAAAAAACATCCACAATCACTGATGTTAATTTGAATAAAGTTAAGCAAAAAAGTATAATTTATGACTCTATAAATGTACGAGAGATTTTGTTATCTACGGGTTAGCCATAAGTTTGTGCTGAATTAAGTTAACAATGAAAATCTGTTGTCTAGTAAGTCACAATTGAATGAATACATAGATGAATTGAATAGCCATAAGTATGTTTTCTCAGAGAAACATCATAATTTAGTCAAAGTTCTTGGTCATTTTTAAACATAAGTCAAGTTAGAAAGCAAAGTGGTTATTTATAAAGCAAATATTAATTTTTAGTATGTTACTTGATAAACATAATCGTGATTGCATCAGTTAGGGCGAATAAAATAGAGCCTCCGGCACGCTGACGCGTTAAGCGAAGCTATGCCGTTGGCGAAGCCTCTCGTAGAGAAGGCTTTACGCGGCTACACAAACAAAGTCCGCCTCCGCGGACTAAGAACAATTGGGTATTTGAAACCCACGGAGGTGGGTTTTGCCTGTGTAGACGCGGTTTCTAACCGCCTTTTTAACTTCATGCATTTAATTAGTAGAATCAAAAGCAATAATAATGTCTTATAGTACACAACCTTGCTAATAATAATCTGTTAGTAATATCAAATCTGCTTAATAACTAACTATCTGTTGGTATTCAATTGCTAGAGAAGAGATTAGTGATAAGTAACTTTTGCAGCATCTAATCTTACTGTGATGAAATAATTTAGTTAAAGAATCAGGATTTATGCAAAGTTGTTTGGTTGACAATATTCAACTTTTACGTCATACTTAATGACAAGTTTATCCCAATTCTGAGTTCATTTTTATTAGCGCTTCATTGGTCTTGATAGTTAAGTTTTCTGGTTAGCGCTATTGTATTTTACGCTACTGGATTAGATGTCAAATTAGGATATAACTTAGGAAGCTTTGAAGTAACACATCATTAATTTTCACGCCAAAATAGTGAGCTTGGGCGGCAAAAGCGTACAAGAATTCATATAAAACCAATTTAGATTCATCCATTTTATTAAGGTAGGAACCCTAGAGGAAAAGCCCTCTTGGTAATTTGCGGATGAGTCTATATTTAATCGACTAAATATAACCAGGCTATCCCCTAGAAAACAGAATTGGAATGAAAATATGGCAGTAAATAAAGAAAGCCGATTATTCACAAAACCCGTGGGGCGATCGCAAGTAATTTTAGCTGCTTCTCTAACCTTAGCAGCCGGATTAATAGCTTTTTATAGTTTAGTGCCGTTTTGGTCTAAACCGAAAGTTGTTACACCAGCAGCAAATTCTCCCAAGCCTGTCGCTCCTGCGAAAGTTGCTGTAACCGCCTTGGGACGTTTAGAGCCAGAAGGTGAAGTTACTTCTTTAAATGCTCCCAATGCCAATAATGGGGTGCGAGTAGAAAGACTGTTGGTAAAAGAAGGAGATGCAGTTAAAGCTGGGCAAATACTGGCATATCTAGAAAATTATGGTCGTTCTAGAACAGCTTTACAACAAGCTTTAGACCAACTGCAAGTTGCGAAAGCGAAACTAGCGCAGGTTAAATCTGGAGCGAAAACCGGAGATATCGATGCTCAAAAAGCTGCGATCGCCCGTTTAGAGTCACAATATAAAGGGGATGTTGCTACTCAAGAGGCGACAATCGGCCGTATCCAGGCGGAAGTAGACAATGCCCAAGCTGAGAACGATCGCTATCAGCAATTATATAGACAAGGTGCGATCGCGGCTTCAATAGCAGATACTAAAGCTTTGCAACTAAAGACTACCCAACAGCAACTTACAGAAGCCCAAGCCACCCTCAAGCGGACTCAAGACACATTCCAAGAACAACTCAAGCAAGCACAAGCACAACTCACCAGTATTAGCGAAGTGCGTAGTGTAGATGTTCAGGTTGCACAAACCGAAGTCAACAGTGCGACAACTTCTGTTCAACAAGCAAAAGCCGACTTGGATTTAAGCTACATTAAATCTCCCATAGATGGCAAAATTTTAAAAATTCACGCCAAAACCGGAGAAGTAATCAGCACCAGCAAAGGATTTGCTGAAATCGGTAAAACATCTCAAATGTATGTGATTGCAGAGGTATATCAAACCGATGTTCAAAAAGTGCGTGTAGGACAAAAAGCTACAATTAACAGCACTGCATTTACTGGAACAATAAAAGGAACTGTAAAAGAGATTGGTTGGCAAGTTGACAGGCAAAGCATCTTCAGCATCAATCCTGGTTCAGATACAGACCGCCGAATAATTGAAGTAAAAATCTCTATCGACAATCCCGCAGATAGTGAGCGCGTAGCTCGTTTCACTAACTTACAAGTAGATGTCGCCATTCAGATTTAGTCATAGAGCATAGGTCATTCACAAATGACAAATGACCAATGACAAATGACAAATGAGAAAATAAATCCATGAATTTCAAAATTCCTTTAGGTTGGCTACAGCTAGCGCAGCAAAAAGTTCGTTTAATAGTAGCTGTAGCCGGGATTGGTTTTATTGTGCTGCTAATGTTTGTGCAACTTGGTTTCCAAGATGCTCTTTATTCCAGTGCAACCGCAGTGCATCAAAATCTCAAAGGAGATTTATTTTTAGTGAGTTCGCAATATAAATCTTTGACATCAAATCAAAGTTTTTCGCGGACTCGTTTATACCAATCTCTGGGGTTTAATGGCGTAGAGTCAGTCAGCCCCATGTATTTGCAATTTGCCAAACTAAAAAATCCGGCAACTAGTGAGAAATATTCAATATATGTTATTGGTTTCGATCCAGGTAGACCGGTAATGAATCTCCCAGAAGTGGAGAAAAATTTAGATAAACTCAAAATTCCTGATGTTGTGCTTTTTGATCGGGGTTCTCGCCCAGAGTTTGGCCCAATAGCTGAAAAATTTAATGCGGGAGAGACTGCACAGACAATTGAAATATTTCCCTACAGTTCATTAATTGGCTATAGAGTCAGAATTGGTGGATTATTTAGCTTAGGGCCTTCATTTGGGGTAGACGGAAATTTACTTGTTAGTGACTCCACTTTTTTAAGGATAAACCCCAATACTCGCCCGGCGGATATGATAGATATCGGTTTGATTTCACTCAAACCTGGTACTAATGTCGAAAACGTACTGAAAAATTTACAAGCAAATTTGCCTAATGATGTCCAAGTTTTCACCCGTCAAGGCTTCATTGACTTTGAAAAAGAATATTGGGCTGTTAGAACCCCCATTGGTTTTATTCTTAACTTGATGTTGACAATGGCTGCGGTTGTTGGTGTGGTTATTGTTTATCAAATTCTTTACAGCAATATTGCTACCCAATTTGTTGCTTACGCCACTTTGAAAGCCATCGGTTATGCCAATAGCTACTTACTGAATGTGGTCTTTCAACAAGCTTTAATTTTGGCAATCTTAGGTTATATCCCAGGATTTATTACTTCTGTATTGTTATACAGTTTCGCAGCAGAAGCCACTAAACTACCAATAGTTATGACCACTAATAATGCAGTGATTGTCTTAACTTCAACAGTTTTAATGTGTATAACATCAGGAGCGCTTGCTATTAACAAACTCCGCTCCGCAGATCCGGGAGATATTTTCTAGCTATTCCTAGCAGCAAAATAATCAAATTACTTGGCCCTGATACAGAATCATAACGAAGCATTGGGGCAGTTTCTCTACAGAAAAATTCTTCTTTATACCAATTTGGTATATATTTTCAGTCTTTTATCTAACAACTCAAATTCACCCATTTAACAATAATTTCGATTTTATGAACCTCAAAGACAAAACCCTGCTAATTACCGGGATTGATCAATTCGTCGGTTTACGTACAGCCGAGTTAGCTATAGCGCAAGGGATGAAGGTTCGTGGATTGCAAAGTTCTACAGAACAGAACAAGCAATTACAGAATTTAGGTGTTGAGATAATTATTGGTAGTATCACCGATTCTACTATTGCTCAAAAGGCTTGTCAGGGAGTAGATATCGTTTTACATACAGATCAACTTGCCGAAGAAGCTGGTGCAATTAAGAATTTTCGTGATGTCAATGTTGGCGGTACTGTCAACATGGCTAAAGCTGCTAAACATGCTGGTGTCAAAACATTTGTGCATCTTTCCAGTGTAATGGTTTACGGTTTCAACTATCCTAATGGTGTTACAGAATCCGGGCCACTTTCTGGTGCAAATAATCCTTATTGTGAAACGAAAATAGAAGCCGAAACAGCAGTTTTAGAACTGAATCATTCTCCAGATTTTGGCATAATCGTTATTCGAGCCGGAGATATTTATGGGCCAGGAAGTATACCCTGGATAGTCAGACCAATCTTGATGATGCGTCAAAAATTATTTGCCTGTGCCAACGATGCTAAAGGAGTAATCAATCACGTATATATAGATAACCTGATTGATGGCATCTTTCTAGCGATAGAAAAAGAAAGCTACGGTGAAATATTTAATATCACTGACGGACAAGAAACTTCTTGGAAAGAGTATTTTATGCGTTTAGCAGCAATGGAAGGTTTACAAGCACCCCTTTCATTATCGAAAGATGAAATCAAGTTGTTTCTAAAGCTACGTGTTCAAGGACAAAAACTTTTTCGGAAAAAAGTTGATATTTTACCAGAGTCTATAGATTTTATGACTCGTCCTTATGCTTGTTCTATTGTCAAAGCACAAAGCCTGTTAAATTATAAACCAACAGTTGACTTAGAAGAAGGAATGCAGCGAACACATGAATGGCTGCAAAAAACAGATATTCAAAACTTGATTAAATAGTCAACAGATTTTAAGAAGTCAGAATTCAGAATTCAGGAGTCAGAATGGGCTAAACGTCCTGCTAACGCTAACAGAACGATGGGAAAATCAAGAGGCTACAGCATGGTTGATTGATTTTATTGAAATTATTCTGAATTCTGGATTCTGGATTCTCAATTCTTCCGTTGCATCTGCCTAACAATTAACTGCAATTAAACATAAAGTAATCTACAGATTATCCGCATACTTCTTATGAGTAGCAATCAGCCACGACTGAGCATCGGATTACCTGTATACAATGGTGAAAAATTTCTTAAAGAAGCCATAAATTCACTCTTGAGTCAAACCTTTGAAGATTTTGAGCTAATTATTTCAGATAATGCATCTACAGATAAAACTGAGGAAATTTGTAGAGCTTATGCTGAGAAAGACCAACGTATTTGTTACTACCGCAATGATAAGAATATTGGTTGCGCCGGTAACTTTAATCGCGTCTTTAAATTGTCTTCAGGTGAGTACTTTAAGTGGGCAGCTTATGATGATCTACATGCTCCAGATTTTATCAAGAAGTGTGTTGAGATACTTGACCAAGACCCTAGCATAGTCTTGTGTCATTCCCAGACATATTTTATTGATGAACAGGGTAATTTTCTCCAAAATTACGATATCAAACTTAAGGCCGATGCACTAAAACCACACGAGCGTTTTCACGAATTACTGGCGAAACATTTATGTTATCAATGTTACGGAGTAATTCGTGCCAGTGCCTTGAGAAAGATACCACAGATGGGTGGTTACGGTAATGCAGATGGAATTCTCTTGCTAAGACTTGGTATTCTCGGCCGATTTTACGAAATTCCTGAATACCTGTTTTTTGCCAGAAGCCATCCGCAGCAATCAATGAGTATGTATTTCCCTAATTATTTGTTGTTTGCTAACAACGCTAAAAAACACTCATTGAGTATACTGCCTGATTTTTATGCCTATACAGTGTGGTTTGATTCAGCAAAGAAAGGACGAATTTTATTGCCGCATTGGAGAATAATTTGGGAGTATCTACTTTCTATATGGCGTAGTCCCCTAAGTTGGAATGATCGCCTGTCTTGCCATAGAAGTCTATATCGGCAGTTAAAAGGAACAGAATATCTTTTGCTGAAAGATTTACTAAAAGCGCTGCAATTAGTTTGGAAAGGTTGGCAGACAGCATCAATGAAAAAACATCAAGTCATCCATTTAACAAATCGATTTAAAAATAAAAGCTGGTAAGTACAGCTTTTTGTCAGCCTCAAAGTCACCTATTTTATCACTACAAAACTATGCTGAAACTATCTCAAATCTCTAAGGCTTTACTTGCTACTTTAGTGAGCCTCAGCTTTGCTAAAACAGTGAATGCAGAACCAACTGCAACACTTAGTGTTGTAGTAAATGGGATACAACACAAAAAAGGTGAGATTTGCTTTAGAGTTTACGCAACTGAACAAGGATTTCCGATGAATAATTCTAAGGGATCTCAAAGTGGCTGCGCTAAAATTACTGGCAATTCTGTAAAAAAAGAATTCTCCGGTTTGAAGCCTGGAACTTATGCTGTTGCCGTAGTTGATGATCAAAATGGCGATCGCAAACTCAATAAAGACTTTTTCGGTATTCCCAAAGAAGGTTTTGGTATTTCCAAAAATCCAACTGTGTCTATACAAACAGGTACACCAAAGTTTCGTGATGCGAGTTTTGTTGTAAATAAAAGTACAACAGTTAACATCATCATGAAATATTCGCTGGATTAATAAAGGCTATTGGGGGCTGGGGACTAGGGACTGGGTACTTGGTACTTGGTACTGGGGACTCCTTCTCTAGGAGATACTTCTGATTTTCAATCCCCAATTCCTAATCCCTAGTCCCTAGTCCCCAATCCCCAACCCCTAATTCACCGGAGACTAAAAATTTAATGGAAGATTTGGCGATATTTCTGTCTAAGTCTTTGACGGGTTGGTTGGTTATTCAGGTGTGTTTAACGCTTGTTTTTATATGGTATCTGCGCTCATCTAAAAAAAACCTATTACCAGATGATCAGTTACCCAAAACGGCAGTGATTCTTTGCTTACGCGGAGCCGATCCGTTTTTGCCTAGATGTTTGCGATCGCTCCTGAACCAAAACTATCCACACTATGATTTAAAATTGATCGTTGATAGTCACGAAGACCCCGCTTGGAAAATTGCCAGTGAAACCATCACAGAGCAAGAAGCGACCAACGTTCAAATTAGCCCTTTGAGAATAGTACGCAACAATTGTAGTCTCAAATGCAGTTCTTTAATTCAAGCTGTCCGTGAGTTGGATGATTCCTACAAGGTGGTTGCCTTAGTAGATGCTGATACCATAGTCCATGTAAATTGGCTGCGAGAATTAGTCAGTCCTTTAGGTGATGCCAAAGTAGGAGCAACAACAGGTAATCGTTGGTATGTACCTACAGGTAGATATTGGGGATCTATAGTGCGGTACATCGGTAATGTATCCACAGTGGTGCAAATGTTTGTCTTCCAGATTCCTTGGGGTGGAAGTTTGGCTGTGAAAACAGAAGTGCTTCACCAAACAGAACTCCTAGATAAGTGGGGACAAGCTTTAGGCGAAGATTTTATGATGCACGACATTCTCAAGAAACATGGGTTTCAGGTAAAGTTTGTGCCTTCGCTGCTAATTGTTAATCGTGAAGAGACTGATTTATCCAGCTTAATCGACTATCTTAAGCGCCTGATACTTTATTCTCGACTGTATCACCCGCGTTGGTTAGCTTTAGTTAGTGAAGCTGTTTCTAGTATTTTGTTTCCTACTGCACTCATCATCTTAGTTTTAGAGTCCTTCTTGCAGGCGAAATGGGAAGCTGCGATTCTTTTATTAGGCTGCTACAGTGTCTATACTGTGGGATTACTCTTGATTATGCTCGTGTTGGAATTAGAGGTACAGCGAGTGGTTCGCTCTAATGACCAGGCGATCGCCAAATTATCAGGTGCTACAATCATCAAAATGCTGATTGGAATTCCGCTAACGCAGTGGGTTTATGGGTTAGCGATGCTATCATCCATTTGGATCTCAACAGTTACCTGGCGCGGTGTCTCCTATCGAGTTCAAGGGCCTTGGAATGTCCGACTAGTGGAATATCGTCCTTATCAATGGTTAGATCAGCCTATTGATAGCAAAGTTTCTCTTTGAATTAAATCGCTAAAATATTAACTAGGGTATGAAAGTTATTACACTAAACATTCCCTAGTCTTCAAATTATATTATCTTATATTTAGTACAACTATATTAGCTATAACCCTTGTCAGAATACACGTTGTTTCTCGTTGATTATCAAAATGTATTTGCATTAATGACAAGGGTTTAGATAAATATATTAAGGGGAATTTTGACTTAGTAATTTGGATGTTTTGATAGTTTCAATCTAGGTTTATATAGAGGTTTCAGTTGAGTCTAATACAGACCAAAACCCTCAACCCTTTTTTATAGATAAGGGGAGTAAGCCTCAAAGCCTCTCTCTTTTTAGGAGAGAGGAATGGAGAGAGGTCAGAGTCTATTAGACACAAACGAGAAGCACTATAAACATCCACTTCATAATCGAGAATTTCGGCTGTTTGAAAATGCGTAAATCCTTAGTCTAACCGTATTAATGGGAATTTCTGAGCTAGATAATCAGGATGTTCATGAAACATTAGCTGCGTAAATCCTAAATTGAAAACCAGCATTTTCGTGAAAAATTCCCCTTTATTATGACTAAGCAAAAACTTCGCATTGCACTGTTTACAGGATTGTATGCTCCTTTCTTGACTGGTGTTTCTGTCGCAGTTCACCAACGAGTTCGTTGGTTGCTAGAGCAAGGACATGAGGTTTTTCTAGTTCATCCGCAAATCAGCGATCGCTATCCCAAAAATGTTGGCGATCGCCCCATGCCGGGTTTGAATGAAATTCAGTCTTTTCCAAATTTCTCTGCTTACGCATTTCCCACAGAACCACTGTTATTCTATAAGTCTCTCCCTCAACCGTTAAATCATCGGCATTGGAGTGATACCAAGTTGCTGGAGAAATTTAAGCCTGATATTATTCTGGTTGAAGAAGCAGCCCAAATGAGAGGTTTGTACTCATTTTTCTTGCAAGGCTATGGTCGTCCAATTGGTGTCGAATACGCAAAACGAACAGGCACACCAATAATCTCACTTTTCCACACTGATATCGTTGCGTATATCAAATATTATTTTGGAGATAAATTCTTTAACTTTGTTCGTCCGATTGTTCCCATTTTAGTCAAGCAGTTTAGTGAGTCTTATGACTTTAATTACTTTTCTTCTAAAGAACAACTCACTAAATACGAAGAACTGAAATGTCAACGTGCCGAATATGTCCCTTATCAAGGCATTGATTGCGAAAAATTTCATCCACGCAACATTTGTTACAATCCAATCCCTAACGATAACCGACCAACTATTTTGTTTGTCGGACGCATTACCCCGGAAAAGAATGTCAATCAATTGCTTGATATCTTTCCAGTCATAGCTGCCAAAATTCCTGATGTTCATCTGGTGATTGTTGGTAGTGGCCCGATGGATGAAGAGATTCGTGAGCGTGCTAAAAAGTTTGGATCGGGTATTACTATATGGGGCGAGTCACACGGTACAGAACTTTTAGGTTGGTTTGCGAGAGCGGATATTTTTGTCAATCCTTCCGTCACCGAGAACTTCTGCACTACAAATAACGAAGCGCTAGCATCTGGAACCCCTCTAGTGGCTGTTTTTGCACCCTCAACTTCAGAACAGGTGTTTCCTGGTCGGAACGGCTTTCTTGCCCAACCCAACAACCCCACAGACTTCGCTCAAAAGGTGATTACGATTCTAGAAAATCCCGATTTGAAAGCAGATATGACTCGGCACGCTCGCCCCTCTATACTCGAATTTGATTGGTCGGCATGTATGCAAAAACTTGAAGATAAACTTTACCAAATCGTTGAAGGATCTCAGAAGGTGAAGGTAAGTACAGGCAGGATGAGACGATAGAAATATACCCAGTAGCGATCGCTAGTATTTAGAATATTAGCGATCGCTAACACCGTAACTTTTTGCACCAACGAGTTTTAGTTGCATTCTCCTCGTTGCAGCTAGTAGAAGCTGTGAGTTAATGAAACTTTGAATTCTTCCCTTCCCTATCAGGCTGCAACTTAGATGCATCGACCTGCAATTTAGTTGCATCGACCTGCAATTTAGATGCATTGACCTGCAATTTAGTTGCATCGACCTGCAATTTAGTTGTATTGACCTGCAATTTAGATGCATTGACCTGCAAAAATTAAACACCTTACTGGCGTGACAAGAGTAGTAGCGTTGACGTAGCCCACCGTGGGTATTGCTACTACTCTTGTTAAAATCAATTCTCTTAAAACTTTGCAATATAAAATATTCAAAGTAATTAAGTTCATTCACCAACACTAAACACATCCAACTCGCACTGCTGTAGTTGCAGCTTGAGTGCGGTTCGTTACTCCTAACTTATTCAGTACGTGGCTGACATGGTGTCTAATGGTAGAAGGACTCAACTTCATTCGTTGAGCGATCGCTTCATTACTCAATCCTAAAGTCAGCAGTGCTAACACTTCTCCTTGTCGCTTGCTCAGTTCATAGACAGGTGGGGATGATGGTTGACTTGGTTGCAGCAACGCTTGAATCACCTCTGCTGCCAACATAGAACGACCGATCGCAGCAGACCTTATGGCATCTGCTAACTCATCAATCGAGATACCTTTAAGCAAGTAGCCAATAGCACCAGATTGCATTGCTTGTTGTACCAAGTTTTTCTCTAAAAAACTGGTCAAAATTAAAACCTGGATTTCTGAGTATTTTTCGCGGATAGCTCTTGTTGCATCTACTCCATTCATCCCCACCATCATCAAATCCATTAGCACTACATCTGGTTGCAACTGTTCGCACAAACGTACTGCTTCTTCTCCATTACGCGCTTCACCCACTAATTCAATGTCATCAAACGCCAGCAAGAGAAATTTAATACCTCCCCGCAGAATTTCATGATCGTCAACAGTAATCACGCGAATCGGTTTCACTGATTTATCTTTTTCCATAAATAAATCCGCAATATTAAAACTATTTTTAATACATTGGCATTATTGTTCCATTTTCAGTATTTATACGCGAGATTCTTAATCTTTAATTTTTTATTTCCCGCCAGTCAATCACGGACAAATCCCACAACATAATATGTAAACCTGTTTGTTATAAGTAAATCGATATAAATAAGCATAACTATGTTACAAAAACAAATATGCCCAAAACCCTTACTAATGGTCAATCAAAAATAATAAATTACGCTTTTAGTAGTTAACTTTATTTATGCACAATGCCCAAGTCCCTAGTCTCTACTACCTATTTCATTTACAGCCATTGACCAACTCAGGACAATTTCAGTCCCCTCTCCTGGATAGCTTGACAAGTAGAAAATAGCGCCAATGGACTCAGATCGCTCTCTCATAATTCCTATACCCAAATGACCAGATGGTATCTTGTTGGAGTTAAAACCACAGCCATTATCATTGATACGCAAGACTATTTCCTGTGAATCGCCGTGGAAGCTGACTGATACAAGCGTTGCTTTGGCATATTTAATAATATTATTTAGTGCTTCTTGAGCAATTCGGTAGAAGACAAGCTTTACTTCATTAGACACAGGCTGATCGCCTTCCACCGTCGTTATTACCTGAAAACTTGCCCGTCCTTGAATTCCCTTGGTTAACTGTCGTAGCAATTCACCTAAAGGTTTATCTGCTAAACCACTAGGACGCAACTCAATTAGTAAATTCCGCATTTCTGCTAACGCCCCTTGTGTCAATTGGGCAAGTTCCTCTAATCCCTCTTGGGCTACCTCTGGGTTGCGTTTCCAGACTCTAGGCAAGGCTTCGGCAATTGCCGCTACAGTAAACAATGTCTGCGATACTGAATCGTGTAAATCGCGGGCGAGACGATTTCGCTCCACTTCCACGGCAATCTTCCGTAGCCGTTCGCTTTCAATCAATTGTTCCCCTAGCTTCACCGCTTGGATCAACTCCTTTCTTAGGCGTAGACTCATAATCACCACAAAGGACATAAATCCAAATCCAGCCAGGTATATGAATTTGATTCTCCCTAAATCCACTTGGCGATCGTGTTGAACAGTTCCTACCAAAATCACTATGCTCAGACACAGAGTCAACGCTGCTTGCTTTTCACCACGTCGGTATTGACGGTAACAGGCGAAAAACAAGAAGACAGCACTACTGTTTAAAGCTAATAATTGAAAACTGAATAACGGATTGAGTGTACCTTTTGGGTGAGTAATCGATTCGCCCCAAGGCAAAGAAATACTTGATAGGCTACTGATATGAGAGTAAAGAATCCCCGTAGTGGAAATTTGGTTCATTAACAAGCTGATGACGTAGACGCTATTCAGTACCAAAATTAAACGCATCGGCTTAACATTAGTATATAAAGCTACAAACCAGACAATAGTAATTCCGTCAATATATCCTATAGAAGATGCTAATTTTTTAGCAATTATGTAGTTTTCTACATTAGTAGTTTGATATGTGAGTATCAAAGCCAGGATATAGGCACAAACTCCTAAGCCAACTAACCCAAAGCAGAAGTGAAGCGCTGTTTGTAATCGCCCATAGGCAATCAGCAAATGTAACAGGCCGATATATAGGCAAATGCCAGCAATGATACCCAAAATGGTTGCAATAAGAGTCATTATTTGTCGTATTAAAAATTTATATCTAACAACAAACAAGTAATATCACCTGAATAGAGACTTTTCACTTCTCTATATACATTCTCTATTCATAACTAATAGTTATATAGGTCATTGATCCTAGTCAAAAATAGGACACTTGTACGATGTGCTTACCCAGGCGATCGCTGTACAATCCATTACGTCAATGATTTAAGCAAAGTTTTAGCGATAGCGTACCCGCCCTTTACGGTGGCGATCGCCTTGCCTCTGTAGTCAAAAGGCACAGGTGTAGAAGTTTATGCGCCTATACGGTTCAGTAAAAGTGTTGCATTGGTAAAGATGTTGTATCGCAATATCTCTACACAATGCTTAGTTGATAATACTTACAAATTCGCTGAATCCGTGTAATCAATTAACAAACAAACAAAAGTTAACTCAAGAGATACGAAACCATGAATAAATTCTTTTCAACTCTAACCCTAACAACAACTACAGCTTTAACCATTGCAATCACAGCAGGAGCAATGATCGGTAACTCCGTTTTAGGAGAGACATCTATTGACTTAGCCAAGTTGCGTAGCGATGTGGTACCTGCACACAACACTTATCGAGCCAAGCATAAGAGTCCTAACGTGACTATCGATGATACTCTCAACCAGAGCGCCCAAGCTTGGGCACAAACCATAGCAGCTAAAGGTGACTTAGAACACAGTACTAATCGAAACAATGTAGGAGAAAATATATACTGGAGTGGAGGTGGAGACTCAACAAACTTAGGTAGCGCAGCAGTTCAAGACTGGTACAGTGAAATTGAAAACTATGACTACACCAAGCCTGTATTTTCTGGTGACACCGGGCATTTTACTCAGGTAGTCTGGAAAGGCAGTACCAAAGTAGGCTGTGGTGCTGCACCTGGCCCTGCAACAATTGAGGGTACTAAGTACGATGGTTTCTATGTAGTTTGTCAGTATTCTCCCGCAGGAAATGTGCAAGGACAGTTTGCTGATAACGTGCTGAAACCCTAGTTGTCTGCTGTTTGCTCAACTTGTCTAAATAAGGTGGGCAAATGTTTGCTCACCCTACAAATTGGCTAAATGCATCGACTTGCAACTTTGATGTATCGACTTGTAACTTAGATGCATCGACCTGTACCTTTATTGGATTGGCTTGCAACTAAGTTATATCAACTTGCACCTTTGATGCATCGCCCTGTACCTTTGATGCATCGCCCTGTACCTTTGATGCATCGCCCTGTACCTTTGATGCATCGCCTTGCACCTTTGATGCATCGCCCTGCACCTTTGATGCATCGCCCTGCACCTTTGATGCATTGACCTGCAAAAAAGAACTTATCCTTTGTTTAACCTTGTTTTAGCTAAAAATTTCACCTTACTGTTAGTTTTAGGGTTGCAATGGGCACATTAAATATGTAGATTACAACAATATACTGATATGCCTATTCAAGATAAAACACGCCGTTTGCGCCCTCAAGTAATTAGTGAAGATGTGACTTCATGGCATGGTTTGCAAACGATCGCCACTTATGAAACAACCCGTGCTGATGCCTCTGCTACTAACTTACAGCAAACTTATCAAGCTATGTTAGCCCAGCAACAATCCGAAACTGAGAAGCTAACTTTATACCGTGCTGCTGCTGATGCTGCGCGATTAGCAGAATGGGAATTTCATAATGCGGTATTAGCGATGAAAGAAGTTGTGCGCGGGCAATATGGTTCGGATAGCGATCAAGCCCAAGCGGTAGGATTGAAGAAAAAATCAGAGTACAAGCGTCCCAGCCGCAAAAAATTAATGGCATCATGAGCTAGGAAAGATTATCACATTTTAGATGTGCGATCGCTAGGACTGTAGATACTAGCGATCGCTTATCGTAAATTCAAGGGTTTAAGACCCCGAAGTAATGAGTAATAAGTATTACTCATTACTCATTACTTGTTACTTATTCCTAGTTCTTGAGCATTATTAGTTTCAGGAGGACGGTTTTGTATCCAAGCAAATAAGGCAGCACCACTAACTAAAATTAAAGTGATGGCTGTTAAAATTTGCAGCATAATACTGTAACGCATAATAGATTATGGATTTTACAAGGTTTAGCAGTCGAATATTGAGGAGTTAAACAAGGTTGAAGTGTTCCATGTGGATGTTCATCGGTGGAACTTCAAGTTGATGCAAGGCTATTTCTACTTGATCCATCATCTTTGGTGATGCACAGATGAAGTATTGCCGTGTTGCTCGTCTTTTGGGGACATAACCTTGCAAAAGTTCCTTGTCTACGTAGCCAGTTTCCCCTGGCCAATCTTCGGGTGGTTTCTTAAGTACATGAACCACAGTTAGGTCTAACTTTTCCTTGAGTTCATTGAGTTCTTCGCGGAATGTGATATCTTCCCAAGTTTTACTGGCGTAGATTAATAGGTAAGGGCGTTCATCTTTTCGTTCAGCGTGGGTAATTAACATACTGATCATGGGAGTAATCCCAATACCCCCAGCAATCAGCACAAAACCGGCTGTGTCTTCATAGCGGTCTGTGGTAAACACTCCATAGGGGCCATCTAAGAAAGCTTTGGTTCCGGGTGGCACATCTTTGATGGTGTTGGTAAAATCTCCTAAAGCTTTGATACTGAACTCTATTTTTTCAAAATTGTCGCCATTGGAAGACATAGAAAAGGGATGTTCTCGCATCCGAAACGGAGAGATTTCCAGAGTAATCCAGGCAAATTGGCCAGGTTGGAATTGAAAGCCTTTGTGTCCTCTTGGGCGGAGTGCGAGTGTCCACACATCACCACGTTCGGAACGCACTTCTTCTACTAGATAAGGCTTTTTCAACATTAACCAAGGTTTTACCAGACGCACATAAACTAGTAACCAGAGAGCAATTAGTGCGATCGCAGTCCACAATACTGCTTTCCAAAATAGCCCTAAATAATTACCCACGCCAATAGCGTGTCCCAATCCCAAGCTAACTGTTAAAACTGCAAAAACACCATGAGCAGTGCGCCAAGGTTCGTAAGGGATATTCAGTTGTTGTCGCCAGACGGTGGTGACAACCAGTGCTATTAACGCCAAAGTTGCCGAAACAGCCATTTTTGCTCGCCACGGCGCTGTAAAAATGTTCAATAGTTGCAGTGTTTCTGGCTGAACTACAAACAAAATCAACGGATGAATCAGGACAAAGGTAAATGCTACTAGCGAGATGTAGCGGTGAAACTGAAGAATGATATCAACGCCGTAGGAGGCTTCAATCCGATTAATCCGGGCGGTGAGGGCAAATTGTAATGCCATCATCGCCAAAGCAATAAAACCCAATGCAACTGAAAAATCAATCCAAAATCCTCTTCCAGACAGTGGAGGATAAATCAGCAAAATTAGCAAAGGTAATAGGGTGATGAATATATACGCCCCAATCCAACCAAATGCGATCGCAACTGGACTATGCATTAATAGACTTTTCATCAGCCACCTCCTCTAAGAGGACTCCAAGTAAAAAAATGCTCAATTGTCATTGCGAGCCAAGCGTTCGCGGAGCGTCTCGTAGAGATAGCAATCCTAGCCCTTGCGATTGCTCCGCGAACGCTCGCAATGACGGGTTTTAGATCATTTATTTTTTGGAACACTCTAAGTTTGTTGGCGTGAGGCTTGGGAGCGTCTATTTACTTCCGACCAGTTGACTACATTCCACCAGTTATTTAAATAATCAGCACGGCGATTTTGATATCTCAGGTAATAAGCGTGTTCCCACACATCATTTCCCATAATCGGATACAAGCCTTCTGTAATTGGGCTATCTTGATTTGGCGTACTGGTAATTTGCAACTGACCTTGAGGATTACGCACTAACCAAACCCAACCACTACCAAAGCGATCGCCTCCCGCTTCATTAAATTGTTTTTTAAAAGCATCAAAACTACCAAAGTTTTGGTTGATTTCTTGAGCGATTTCTCCTGTTGGTTGTCCGCCACCTTGAGGACTCATAATTTGCCAAAAAATCGTGTGGTTCAGATGACCGCCACCATTGTTACGTACTGTCGTCCGAATCTCTTCAGGGATGCTATTCAAATCCCGTAGCAAAGTTTCTACACTGCTATTTTGCAGTTGCGGATATTTTTTTAAGGCATCGTTGAGGTTATTGACATAAGCTGCATGATGCCGATCGTGATGCAGTTTCATTGTTTCTGCATCAATAGCCTTTTCTAAAGCGTTATAAGCGTAAGGTAATGGTGGCAACTGAGCCGGATTTGTGCTTAGTTGGCGATCAACATAAGCTACGGGGCGGGTATTTGTTACAGGCGCAGTCGTTTGTACAGGAGTTGCTGTAGAAGTTGGGGGCGATGCTACCTGTTGAGGTTGACAAGCAAATAGAGTAGAGATTAGAAAAAATCCCACGCAAAACAAAATAACTGGTTGCCTAAAATATGATTTCATGATCAAGCTTTTCCTAATGGTTATACAATCAATAAAAACTGTTAATACCGTTGTCTTTTTTTCAGGTAAGTGGAGCCAAAATTCTTAATAGGATTGAGTTAATGATTGCTAAAGTAATGGAACCTAGCAAAGCGCTCCAAAAGCCATAACGTAATCTAAAACCTGGGACAATTAAAGCCGACAATCCAAAGATGATGGCATTTAAGATAACGAAAAATAATCCCAAGGTAAGGATAATGAATGGAAAAGTGAAAAAGGTAAGGACAGGTAGCAAAACAGCATTTAAAATACCAAAGACTATAGCAGAGATTGCTGCTTTAGCAAAACTATCTACTTCTATTCCCAAAAATGGGATTCTAGAAATAATCAAAAAGCTAATAGCGGTGACTAACCAAGTGACGATGAGACCTAACATAATCAGTCCTCTCTTTGTTAATGATTTTTACTTATGCTCTGAACTTTTGAAACCACGATTTTTCTTGTTTTTTAACGGATGATAATCATGACAATTAATTGCTGCTTCTGTAAAAACAGCAGAAGGATTTACGGCACACTTAAGATAACTACTGTTGCAAAAAAAATGACAATTTCGACAGGGGAATGGATCTGAATTATTTAGCTTGTTAGTTTGCTCAGACAGCTTGAATTTATGAAAAATAACTACCATGCTCACTGCTAACAAGGCAATAGGAGCTAAAAGCAAAGACGGTTCTGGAGTTGTTGCAGCATTTGTATTCTCTCCACGCAGCGTTTCGCTATCACGCTTTTCTGTACTTAAGCTGACTCTAGATAAATTTGTTTGGCTCAAGTTTAAAAAATGAGTATTTAATTGTGGTATCTGTTGTCTTGAAATTCTATCCGCGAACATATCATTTACCTCTTATATAATTTACTTGCTCCTATTTTGTTGTCTGTTGATATGAAATTGAAGGTACTTTAGTAAGTAAACATACTAATTTATGAAAAACCACTAAAAATTTGATTTATATCCAATTTATAAAAAGAATGTGAACAGAAAGTGACAGCATAGCTGTAAATATTAGCACCTACTTACTTAGTACTATAATTACTAGCGATCGCTAATTGTTGCGTGCGAAGGAGTTCCTTGGCATCCTACATCCTAACTTAGTATGATTTTTGTTAAAAATTTTGTAAAATTATCATGAAAATTCAGTGAAATTACTGCGATAGCAGTTAATTAATGTGTTAGTGGCTGTATTGTTTTGATGTCATACTACGGTTACAAAAAGCAATTTTTATGATGAATCTGCAAAAATTCTCAGTCTCTATGGTGGGAGCAGCTTTAATTGCCTTGGGCACAGGGCAAATAGCGCAAGCAGTACTATTAGTTGAATCAGAGTCAGCCGTGGTAAATTTTGATGCCAAAGAAGTTTTATTTACTATAGATTTTAATAGAGTGCCAGACTTTTTCACAGTTGATGAATTCAATAGACAAGCCGACTCTTTTCAATACTTTATTGAAGCAGATGGGGAATTTCCTATATTCAGAGGCTCTCCATACTTTAGTGAACTTGAGTCAATTATTCGCGGAGAAGAAATTAACGTTGCAGGTGACATTCGGATACGTGATGTCTTCTCAGTTGGCCCATCGGAACCAAATTCAGGAGGCTGGGGTAACATCCGTGGTTCAGTACCATACAGCCTTGACGGTACTGTGCTGAAATTTTCAGCACCTCTGCAATTTATCGGTGATTCAGACGGTTTGTTTAGCTATGGGTTAGAGTTGTACGAGTTTGGTGGAACCACCGATAGTTTAGAAAATAAATCTACTATTGCCAGTGTTCCCGAACCTAATTTTGCATTAGGTGCATTAACTTTTGGAGCATTAAGTGTAGGCTTACGGCAAAAACGTAAACACAAATCAGCCCTCAGTCCTGTAAATCAATACGGTTCAGTTAAGGCTTGATCCCCCAACCTAAAAAAAAGGGGAAACTATACTAATACTGTTCAGTAGAGACATTGCAACGCAACGTCTCTACAATTCATGCAAACTAGTTTTAGCACCCTGCCAACCATGCAGGATTGGCATAGTAAACAATCCCCACGCCAAACCCGTAATCAACCCAAAAGGCGTAACCAAGTAATTATTGAAACTCCATAAACCAAAAATCTGTGCTGCCAACTCCAAAGGATAAGCCATCATCAGCAGACTAGCTAAAGCCACTCCACTTAAGCCATACTGACTCAACCAGTAAAATCCTTTACCACCAGTCAACCCATACAGCAAACGAGTAATCAACAAACCCGTGACAGTGCCGTAGCAGCGCATACACACAGCCATAATAAACGGGGGAGCTAAATCTAATCCCATAGATGGTTGCGGACATACATGATTACCCATGAAATAAATGATGTCCGCAATCCCAGTCAGCAAAGACACTCCAGACGCAGCCAAAAAGGGAGCGATAGGCGGGCCAAAAACCATTCCTACCAACAAGAAATCAGCAATCAAACTTACCCAATTAACCTGCAACTGTTCACTAAAAGCTACTCTTGTCATTTCCTTTCTTCGCGCCCTTCGCGTCTTCGCGGTTCGTTTCTTAACCTACCTTATTTACATAAGGACTTGTCAACGTATCCAACTGCTGAATCAACAGACTAAGGAATAATCCCACATCTGTCACCACACCCACCGATTCTACAGAACCGCGATCGCTTAATTTAGTCACCACAGCTGGATTAATATCCACACACACCATTTTCACACCCGCCGGGGTCATATTCCCCACGCCAATGGAGTGCAGCATCGATGACAGCATCAAAATCATCTCCGCACCTTCTAGGTGTTTAGCATATTCCTCCTGCGCTTGAATCAAATCCATTACGGTATCAGGCAAAGGCCCGTCATCCCGAATCGATCCTGCAAGCACAAAAGGTATATTATTGTGGACGCACTCATACATTACGCCACTTTTAATTGCCCCCGCTTCCACAGCTTTCGGAATGCTGCCATATCTCCGAATACTATTAATTACCTTCAGGTGATGGCGGTGTCCACCACGAACGGCGATACCCCGCTTCATGTCTACACCCAAGGAAGTGCCCATGATATTTTGCTCGATGTCGTGAACTGCGATCGCATTTCCACCCAGCAATGCCTGTACATATCCTTCCCGAATTAGTTGCGCCAAGTGTTCGCCGCCACCAGTGTGAATCACCACAGGCCCAGCCGTGACAACTACTTTACCGCCAGCATCGCGGATTTTACGTAATTCCCAAGCTACTTGTTCAACCACCAACTCCACGCGCCGTTCGCTGGAAACGCCCGCCGACATGAAGCTAAATTCTTGGGTGTTGCGGAGTTCGCGCGATTCGGTTTTGCGAATGGTACGGATACCTAATACATCCACAATTACCTGTTCGCCAACTTTTAAATCCCGGAGTATTTTACACCGAGCAACTACACCAGAGGGAGTTTGAGTAATTGCGATCGCGCCATCCATGCGCTGATTTTCTACCTTGATCCACTGTCCCTTAATTCGGACTTCGGTAGGATAAATTGTGCTGACGTAAAAATCATCAGGTGCAACACCATCTTGGATCACAGGTTCCAAGATCGCGTCTCGCTCATCATGGGGTAAATCTACTGCACCCAAATCAATCAATAGAGAGATGATTTCTTCCATCACCTCATGAGATGGTGCTGATACCTTCACTTCGGCAGCAGAGGTACTTTGGCGCTGTTCTCCCAAGTTGAAATTCAGGACTTGGAAACTTCCCCCGGCATCTATAATCAAATCCAAGGCGCGGTTAATTAAGCCAGCATCAAGTAAGTGTCCTTCCATGCGAATGATCCGGCTTTCTACCGAGACATTGGCATGAATTTCATCTCTAACTGGTTCCGTTACCCGCAAAGTTAAACATTTAGCTGCACCACCAGCTTTCAGAAATTCCGTAAGCGGTGTTTCCAGCACTTGAAAACCCACCTCTGCAAGGCGGGTTTTCAAAGCTTCACTTGCTTTGTTCATGATCACAATGCTGTCCACATTCACCGTATTACAAGCAAAGTTGACTGCATCGGCTTCAGCAATTGCGATTCGCTTTTCTGGTGCGACTCGCATTTCAATTAAGCGGTTGGAGTAAGAATCAAAAGCGCCTGGATAGTAGAGCAAATAGCCATTTGCTAAGGGACAAAAACAGGTATCGAGGTGATAAAAACGTTCGTCGATGAGTCGTAAAGAGAGAACCTCAATATCCAGCCATTTGGCTAGATAAGGGTGAGAATCTAATTCTGATCGGAAACCGTATCCCGCCCATAACCAGCGTCCTTCTCGATCTAGCAGTGCGTCTCCTGCACCCTCAAAGGGCAAATCTTTGGGAAGTTCATTGACTGTATAACCATTTTCCTCAAACCATTGTTTGAAGTAAGGTTCTTCTCCCTGACGTTCTTTGTGCAAAAAGCGACTGAGGACGACATTATTCCCCAGTACTAAGCCAGCGTTGGCGGTAAAAACTAAATCTGGCCAACCTTTTTGAGGTGGTACTAAATCTACAATGGCGTGTTTTTTAAGAATCTGGTGTAATCCCTGCCACTGTTCTACGGCGCGATCGCGCGATGATTTATGAATATTCCCTTCCATCCAGGGATTAATCACATAGTCTACATCGTAGTGGTCAGGAGGACACATCAAAAAGCGAATACGGGAAGTCATAAAAATCTTACAAGCGTTTTATATGCTACAGGCCCATTTTAGATACAGATTTTTGATTTACTAACTAGAGGTAAAAGGATTCTAGAAGATTAAGGTGTACCGATTTTCAAAAATCAAACAGGAGTTCTATATTACTGCAAGATGGTGATTCAGTTGAGAAGGTTACAAAATGCTCTACACCGAGGATATAGAAAAGACATCGTGTTTGCTAAGTAGGTAAACATAATTAATTACACAATGTCATTGCGAATGCAGCGAAGCGAAATGAAGCAATCGCAAGGGCTGGGATTGCTATCTCTACGAGACGCTCCGCGAACGCTTCGCTCGCAATGACTGTAATTAATTTTGCGTAGTTACTTATGTGCGATCGCGGTTGCTACTCATTGAAGAAGAATTCAGGAGTCAGAATTCAGGAGTCAGAATCAATCAGTCGAGGATTCAGATCGGCGCAGGAATTGTTGCGCCACCAAATTTTCAATTTCAACCCGATTATTCATCCGCTAGTCATACAGAATACTCATTCTGACTCCTGACTCCTGAATTCTGTTCGATAAACCAAATTCCAGAATCTTCCACTGTTGCAATATTCTATTTAAACAAGCATTAACGTGCTTTTAATCACAATCCTGCCCGAAACCATATTTATACTATCTTCACATAAAATTTATTAAATCTTTTTGTTTTTAACATAATTATTTTACATTTAGATTAATCCATACTGTATGATTTCAAGTGAAAATTATATTCAGTATGGTATTTCATCACTATAAAACTGGAAACTTTTTGATCCTTATTTGTTGAACATAAGATACCTTTAGCCCAATAATTTTTGATAGAGATAGGACTTACGCAAAACTACAAATGGTAGGGGTAATTCATGAATTACCCCTACCAAATAATCAGGGTTTTGATTATTGTTTGCGTAAGTCCTAAGAGAATTTAATTCTGATGAAGCGTTAATCTTAGATCAGTTATGTAGACGTTTACTTGCTAGCTTATAACTGATATGCTAAATTTAAATATTTAGATAAACTGCAATCGAAACTGCTTTTAATTTTTGCTGATATTGTTTTGCTAGTGTTCCTACTAATTTTATAACCTGTATGGAAAAGCAATCATCACAGACCCGGATAGAAAAGCAATCATCACAGGGCTGGAACATTTCTAAGTCTGGATTACGTTTTTTACTTATCATCCTATTAGTAATAAGTGTCTTTTTTCGGTTTGCCAATCTTGACAAAAAAGTTTATTGGGGCGATGAAACTTTCTCATCATTACGGATATCTGGCTATTTGCAGGCAGAAATGAATGAGCAGTTAAGTGATGGCCGCGTGTTCACTATACAAGATTTGCATAAATACCAGTATCCCAATGCAGAACGAGACGCAGGTGACACAATTAAAGGGATTATGGTAGAAGACTCACAAATTCTGCCATTGTATATTTTAATGACCCGGTTTTGGGTGGAGTGGTTTGGCGATTCTGTAGCAGTGGCGAGAAGTTTTTCAGCATTTATTAGTCTGTTTACTTTTCCTCTTCTTTATTTGCTATGTCTAGAATTATTTGAGTCTTCACTAGTAGGGTGGATGGCGATCGCGTTGATAGCCGTTTCACCCATTCATCTCGTGTATGCACAAGAAGTAAGAGCATACAGTTTATGGATAGTAACTATTTTAATGTCGAGCGTAGCACTGTTGCGAGCTATGCGCCTAAAAACAAAGGTTAGTTGGGCTATTTATGCAGTAACATTATCATTAGGATTTTATACTCATCTATTTTTTGCCTTAGTTGCTTTTGCACAAGGAATTTATCTAATAGCAATCGAACGCTTCCGATTGAGTAAAACATCGATTTATTATTTGATTTCATCACTTGCTGGGCTGATGAGTTTTGTACCTTGGATTTGGGTTATTATTACTTATCCTCAGCCAGAAGCAGCAAGTTGGGCAAGCACTAAACAAACATTCTTAGAGTCAGGCATGAGGTGGGCTGGGCTTTTTAGCCGTCCATTTCTTGATTTAGGTGTTAGTCCTAGCACTCCAGGAATAGTTAAGATCACCTTAATTCCTTTTATTTTAATTATTTTAACTTTAATTTTTTACTCAATTTATTTTATTTGTCGAAAAACCCCTAAAAAAGTTTGGTTATTTGTCTTAACCTTAATTGGATCGGTAGGTATTCCTCTACTGATAGCAGATTTCATCTTTCAAGAACGATA
The DNA here is from genome assembly GCF_034931145.1 of Nostoc sp. UHCC 0252. NCBI lineage: Bacteria > Bacillati > Cyanobacteriota > Cyanophyceae > Nostocales > Nostocaceae > Nostoc > Nostoc sp. UHCC 0252. Next base: position 78,022 of record NZ_JAYGHE010000001.1, read on the forward strand.
TGCGACTAGTCGATATACACTTTCTTCAGTTTTAGGTATACAGGTAGCGATTGCTTACCTATTGACGACTAAGATCGCATCCATTAATACTAAAGCTTGGCAAAATAAGCTCTGGTCGCTTATAACGTTTATATTAATTATGAGCGGAATTGTCTCTTCTACGCTCAACTCTCAAGCCCAGATGTGGTGGAACAAATTTCCTGAAAAATATGAAGAATTTCCTAAAATTGCTAACATTGTCAGTCAAGGTAGTAAACCACTATTAATAAGTAGTACTGCTAACATATTGCCACCAGTACAAATACTTAGTTATTTGCTCGATCCAAAAGTGCAATATCAAATTGTAGGAAAAAATCAGTTACCAAAGATAACTAGTGGCTTTACTGACATATTTTTGTTCTTGTTCGAGCCATCTGATCCCTTGAAAACTGGAATTGAAAAAGTTTACAATTCAAAGTTACAGCAGATCAACCAGTTTCTCTGGAAAGTCACAAAATCCACCTAAACCCAAGAATACATCGCATCTAGCGGTTGGGATTCTGACTTCGTAAGAACTTAAAAATTAACATCAACTAGCCTAATAAGTGGCATAATTAGAACCAAAATATACTTTAATTGAGATTTACTTAAAGTATATACCGATACTGCTGCCGCTTATGTCATCGCCCCTTGAGCGCCCGCTAAAATTTGAAATTAGACTACCATCCTCACATCCTCACTTGCTAGAAGGATTAGATATATGGCTGCGTTTAGGTTTGATATCCGATACCCAAGTTAAGGAGTTATGCCAAGAGTTTCTGGTGTGTACGGTAGCGTTGCAATCCCAGCCTGAAACTAAAAAAAAGGTAACTTTTTTAACTGATGAATCCGAAGAGTTAACCCTAGCAGCTTCACAATCGAATCGTCGTAGACAGCCGCAACCAAAAACAGCCAAACCCAACTTTGTCAGTACAATGTTGCAGTCTTTGGGGGCAGAACTAAGTGTACGCTGGCTGCTTTTTCTAGGGGTATTCCTGGTAGTGGTATCCTCTGGAGTACTGGCTGCGAGTCAGTGGGAAAAGTTTCCTGCTTCTGGACAGTATGGAGTTTTATTGGCTTATACTTTGAGTTTTTGGGGGTTAAGCTTTTGGGCGACTAGGCAAAACAACCTCAGATTGACGGCTCAAACTTTGCTGATTGCGACTCTTTTGTTAGTTCCAGTCAACTTTTGGGCAATGGATAGCTTTGGGTTGTGGCAAAATCCTGTGGATTTGATTGTAGTTGCGATCGCCTGGCCTACCCTCACTGCTATAACTGTCTTACTTTGCAAAAATCGGACTATTTTTCCCAATTTACGTACCGGGAAATTACCTTTAGTCAATATTCTTGGGCTGAGTTATCTGCATTGGGGTTGGCAATTAAGAGGATTCCCCTTAATTGCCGTTTATGTGGCAATGATTGGCACAACTATAATTACCGTTTATCACAATTACCAGCAGCCTCAGACTGTAATTGAGGAAGATAGAAGCGATGGCAGTAGGTTAAGTATTAGCTTACCTGCTGCTGTGATTATTTATGCCTTAATAGTGCTGCTAGTGCGGACGATTTTTGTTGCTAGGGTAGATGTTACGCAGCTAGGGTTAGCAATTGGTATTTGCGGCGCTCTTGTAACTTGGTTAGCACAAGAGAGGGTAGGGGGCAGGGGGCAGGGAGCAGGGAGCAGGGAGCAGGGGGCAGGGAGCAGGGAGCAGGGGGCAGGGGGAGCAGAGGAAGTAACTTTAATATTCGCCTCATCTCCTCCATTTCCTTCATCTCTCTTCCTCTGGGAAAAACTTGGTGGGATTCTCCTGTTTTTGGGTTGGCTGGTTTCGGTAGTAAATTATCCTTGGCAAGCAATAGCCGTCAGTGGTTTGGGTTTGTGGTTTGTGGGAAGTCGCTTGTGGCGCTACAGTTTAAAGCTAGACTTCGCTGCGGTTTTCTTCATTGGCTTACAGACGATTTGGCTAGGTTGGCGATTAGTACCTGATAGCTTACAGAAATTAGCGATCGCAACTAGCACCCAACTCACAAATTCTCAAAATGAACCTTGGGCATTGCTGGGTATCGCTTTATTTCCCTACATAATTTTAATGGTGGCGCTTACAGATAGCCTACATCGCAGCGAAAAGCGAGAATTAGCGAAATTTGGCGAATTGCTCACCCTTTTACTTGGATCTTTTTTAACAACGATCGCTATAGTAAATCCGATATTGCGATCGCTAAATCTGCTATTTTCTACCATCACTCTGGCATTCGTCACTCAACGCCGCTCCCCCTCATCCCTTCCCCTGGTATATCTAACCCACATCATCGGGGTACTGACATTTTGCTCTACTATTAATTGGCTAGCACCAACCTTGAGTTATCAAGTTTGGGCAAGTATATTATTAGCTCTGATGGTTGCAGAATGGCGATTTAGCGTCAAACAAGGACTATGGCGAAGTAGTGCATGGGATGTTGGTTTAGCATTAGCCGCCGCTAGTTTTTTCCTATTGTGGATGAATGCAGAATCGTCTTGGCATGGTGTTGCTGATAGCAAAGCTGATTGGGGAGCATTATGGCTAGTTACACCTATAGCCCTTACAGGCGTTGCCAATTGCACAATTACAGAACGTCGCACTACTACCCGTTACTTGAGCGTTTTGGCTGTGGGAGTTGCCCAGCTACTTACTTTACAGTTACCAGGAACCAGATTAATTGGTTTGGCGGTAGGTGCGGGCTTAATGTTCGTAAATACGCGCTATTTACGAAACCAAATATCTGCGGTAATTACAGAAGGATTTGCTCTGAGTTTCATCGCGGCGCTGCTGTGGATGGGTGTACCTGGCTTACCTCACCTCGTTCTAGCAGGTTGGTTTATTGTCGGCGCGATCGCAACTCTAAGTTTATGGTTAGCGCGGGCAGTTTTGAACCGGCGCGGTAACGAATTAGCCCTTATTTATGCAGCCGCCAGTGATAAATGGGCGATCGCATTGTGTGGTTTTGAGTTGTTTGGTTTGACACTGCACTCAATACTGATTTACTCAGGGTTTTTGTCTTCGGGATTTTTGTATATAGCTGCCACTGCAATCACCTTAGCAGCCATTGTTTATCGCAGTTGGCGAGAACCGACAAATTGGGCATTTTATGGCATCGGTTGGTCATTGGAACTGTTGACTGCCCAAGTATTGGGATTTGGAGAACGCTCAACTGTTAAAATTGCGATCGCTAACATAGCCTTGGGTTTAATCGCTCAACTTTTCGGAGAGTGGTGGCGACGACGATACCAATTAGAAAGGCTTCCTAGCAGCTTTCACATATTGCCATTAATTTATGGTCTATTCAGCATATTGCTACGTTTGTATACCTTCACCGAGTGGACAGGTTTGTATTCCTTGGGTGTAGCTTTAATAATCATTGGCGTGGGGCGACGGCGTGAGAGTTTTAAACCCCTGCTTTACTTGGGCATCATTGGCGTATCAATTTCTGCTTATGAACTTTTGTTCTATCAAATGTTACAAGCTTCAGGAGGAGCATTAGGTGATGGATTGATTGCCATGTCTGCCCTTGGTGCGAGTATCATGTATGCATATCGGATTTTGTCGCCTTGGCTTGTAAGTTACTTACGCCTGACTCCCCAAGAACTTAGAGGAATTGCCCATATTCACTGGGCTTGGAGTAGCTGCTTATTAATGGCTGCGATTCCTCTTCCCATTGGAGTTAACCGTTTAGTGGGACTGGGAACTGGGGTATTTTTGATTCGCTATGCCATCTTTCAAGGACGAAATTCGCATACTTCCCCCAGCATTTTGGGAGGAATCACAATCGGCGAGATGTGGGTTTACCTCGGCTTATTAGAGGTAGCCGGCATGAGGGTTTATTGGCGCGAGACAGCAGTAGGACAATTTTGGGCTGGGCCTTTAGTTCCCTGGAACGGTGCGATCGCTTGTGTGGTAGCCTATTTTCTGTACATCCTACCTTGGGAAAGTTGGGGTTGGTCTAAAAAACCTTGGCAGCAAGCCGCCTACATCATCCCACTGATAATTTTATGGGAAACCAGACTGCAAACTTACCCCATTACCTTGTTACTCGCGGCTGGGTTTTACATTTTCTTAGCAAAGATAGGTGAAAACATCCGTTTTACCTATATTAGTGTGGCGTTGATTGATTGGGCACTTTACCGTTGGTTTGATTCCTTACGCCTGACTGATGTTTTATGGTATGTAACACCAATTGGATTATCACTGCTTTATATTGCTCAAGTAGATACCCAACTTAAGCTACCAGAATACAAAACACCTCGCCATATTCTGAGATTACTAGGTAGTGGTTTAATTTGCGGGTGGGCAATTTTATTTAATCAAAATACAGCCTGGATACCTGGAATTTTCAGCCTCATCGCCATTTTTGCCGGATTAGCTTTACGAATACGGGCTTTTCTCTACATTGGTACAGCCACTTTTTTAATCACTACAATCTATCAATCAGTAATTTTTAGTTTGCAGTATTCCTTCTTAAAATGGATTGTTGGCTTACTAGTTGGCATCCTCCTGATTTACATCGCCGCCAACTTTGAAACCCGTCGTACTCAAATAACTACCTTAATTCGTAGCGCCATTGATGAATTTCAATCATGGGAATAGAAATAAGTCAATACAGTTCAGTTAAGCATTTCTTTGTTATACCAATTTGAAAAAAGAATACGAAAGATGGGTAGGGGCACAACAATGTTCATTGGTGTCAACTTAACGTGAAACCCTTGTCAAGATGTGATATTGAGTTCTCTGGCTTCCTATCACTCACCGCGTT
>NZ_JAYGHE010000001.1:82935-102688 GCF_034931145.1 Nostoc sp. UHCC 0252
CTTAAGTTGACACCAATGAACAATGTTGTGCCCTTACGAATAATTGATGTGTCGCAAACATTATTTGAATTGGTATTATTTCTTCCTTCTCTTCCTTTGCGTACTTTGCGTCCTTAGCGGTTCGTTAAAAAATTTCACATTGACAAAGCGTTAAGCCTTAACTGAACAGTATTGAGGCAGCATGTAAACAATACTGCGCTGAAAGTAACTTTACTAACGGCAATTATCGCAATGTCCGCAACGCCAGTTAGCAGCTTCTTTGTCAAAACCAAAAGCATTTAACAAAAATTGCCAACGACACTGCTTTGTAGTCAGGTATTGATGCATTTGTTTGGCAGCGTGTAATTGCGTCAGTGGCTGATTTCCAGCTTTTTGCTCAATAGTGTAATGGAAAGGATCAAGCCAGTTTAACTGACCATTACTGTGGAGTAAAGCCAGCGCCGTAGCAGCGTCAGGAAATTGTCGGGTTACTGCGTTCACTTCTCCCTGCTTTGGTAATTTTTTCACAAGTTGTTGCGCTATTTGTTGCTGCGATCGCATTTGTTCGTGAAAAAACTGCTGTCTTTGCTTATCCTCTGAATCTAACCACCCCGTAGGTTCACTCACCAATGTTAACGCTTCTGCCGGTTTCCCATCCCTTCCAGCCCGGCCTATTTCTTGCACATATTCCGATAGCAAATGTGGCGCGTGAAAATGGGCAACCCAACGCACATTACTTTTATTAATCCCCATCCCAAACGCACAGGTACACACCACGAATGGTATTTTCCCACTTAACCAACTTCCTTCTACTGCACGGCGTTCAGTTGCCCCCAATCCCCCATGATAACTAGCTGTGGCATAGCCCATATCTGCTAACCATTGGGCTAAATCCTCACTATCGCGCCGAGTCCGAACATAAACTAATCCCGATTGTTGTGGTCTATTTTGAATAAACTTTAATAATTGTTGTTTCCTACCTCGTGGTGTCCAAGCGATGCGAACGCTAGGATGCAAATTAGAACGGTAAGGATTCAAACGAAAAATCTCTGGTTGCTGTAATTGTAAAACTGTTTGAATAATCTTTTGGGCTAAAGGATCGGCAGTCGCAGTAAAAGCAGCAATGCTAATTTTTGTTCCTGGTGGTTTTGATTTTAGCAATGCAGGACGCACCGCCCCTAATCTGCGATAAGCTGGACGAAAACTATCACCCCACTGCACTAAACAATGGGCTTCATCCAAAATTAAGCCATTAATTTGCAATTGCGGTTGACATAATCTTTCCCACACTGGCGCACTTAGCAAAGTTTCTGGCGATAAATAAAGTAATCTTAACTTTTGAAGTTCTAAAGCTTGCAGAGTTGCACGACGTTGAGATGAAGATAATTCACTATGCAAAAGCGCAGCTTTTTGGTTGCTTTCTCGTAGTTCCTGTACTTGATTTTCCATTAGCGCCACCAAGGGCGAAACTACCAAAGTTAATCCGGTTTGTAGGAGTGCGGGAAGTTGAAAACAAATCGACTTCCCGCCACCTGTGGGCATAATAATCAGCGCATCTTTTTGTGCTAATAAACTGCTGACGATTTCTCCCTGTGGCGGACGAAAATCTTCATAACCCCAAATTTTCTGAAAAGCTGCGCGGACTTCTTGCCAAGATTTGGTTGTAGGCTGATTCATAATCAATGGTAGACGTACCCATATTCTTGAATACTGAATATAGCCTCTGTTATCTAGTTAATGGTTCAGTAATTTTATCATCTGATCCAGTTCTTTTATAGTGGAATAAATAAAGAACGAACCGCCAAGTACGCCAAGTACGCCAAGAAGAAATAAGAAATTAAGAGATTAAGCGTAGCTTTACAAAGAAATTGTATACACTACAAATTAATGATACGTAATCAGGAATTTTAATTATTATTTGTTTGTCAATGTATTAAAATCAAAAATTACGCAGTAAGGGCAATTCATGAATTGCTTTTACTGCGTAGAATGAAGTTGACAACAATATAACCAAGATTTAGCCAAAGATGGGGTTATGATTTAGCATGTCAATCTTCCTCTCCATTTTTTCGCCGACAATACTGCGAATTGTCTCTACTAATTGGCTGTATGCAAAGTCAGACAAAACTGGTGTTGCACCTTGCAAGTCAATTGGTTGATCTAAATCAATCCATGATTTGCAACCGCCGTATTTAGGATCATAAGGAATTTCTCGCTCTTGGGGTAGTTTATATGTCCGCAGAAGGAGAATATAAAGAGGTTGGCGTGGTTTCCATTTGAGGCGATCGCTAATAAAATTCTCGTTCCAAATATGGAAGGGAAGCAAAGCGTTAACAAGAAATTCGTCACTAACAGGCAAAATATCGGTGATTTCAGCCCAACTACCGATGCGAACTGTTTCAGGATGCCAACCCGATGTTACTGGATAGACATGATTAGCATACTCAGCTTTCAGCATGAAAGCTTGTTGATGTTCATAAGTAGGATAAAGCAAAATTTCCTTGTGGGCAACTTGGAAATGTCCATTTCGTTCATGGATACCGCCTTTGCGGAGTAACATAATTGTTTTGCCGCTTTCCAAGGCATTTACGGCGACTGCCCATTCTTTAAGAGCATGAAAGGTTGTAGTCAATTCCATCAGCATCTAGTGTAACTCTGATTTTATTTCAAGCTAAAACCGATAAAGTGCGAAACTATCCAGGGAAATGAATTAGGAAACAGTTATGGAAAAACGATGTCTACGACGGGCTACGCCTACGCTAGCTCTGAACTCTGAAAGATCCCCTTAACTCTCTTAAAAAGATAGCCGGGGATCAAATCTCTAGAGCTAGATTGCAAAACCTAACAAAACGTCAATTTTAGTAAACGAAGGATTGCAACTTATAAACTTAGTGATAACTTAAATAGTAGGACACCAAATAAAACTCAACCAAACAAAGAGGGTAAATGACTTAGTGTCCCCTGTCATCAACCCAAGCAAATTTCAGCATATCAATTTATAGCAGTGGTAAAAGCCTAATGTAGAAGGCAAAGCCAAATCCCAAAGCGGAAAAACGCAAGAATGCTGAGTTTGTTAGTTTTAAGTCCACCTTAGTTATTAACTCTCAATTACTTAATTTAGTTTAACAATTTGAAACCTGTGAACTCGATAAAACCTGGTCAACCTCGACCAGGTTTTGTGCTTTTTAGTATGATGTAGAAATAAGCCTTATCTTCTGAGACTGCGCGGGTCAAGGGCATCTCTTAATCCATCACCGAGTAAGTTGAATGCTAGGACTGTGAGGATAATCAGCACAGCCGGCGGCCAGATTAACCAAGGTTGTAGTACCAAAATTGAGGCATTGCTAGCCAGAGAAAGCATATTTCCCCAAGAGGGGTCTGGTTGTTGAATTCCTAAACCAATAAGACTCAATATCGCCTCTGCACCAATAAAACTGGGAATTGCAAGAGTGGCAGAGATAATTACATAACTAGCCGTTTGCGGCAAAACGTGGCGGAGAATGATATAAAGTGGATTTCCACCCATCGCGCGTGATGCTTGGACAAATTCTCGCTCTTTAATTGATAGTACCTGTCCTCGGATAACCCGTGCTAAACCAGCCCAGCTAATAACCGAAGTAATCACCACAATCAGCAAAAAGCGCTGGGTACTGCTTAAACCTGCTGGTAAGACTGCCCCTAAAGTTACCAAAAGATAAATACTAGGGAAAGTCATTAGCACCTCTGCTAAACGCATAATGATGCTATCAGTTACACCGCCGAAATAGCCGGAAATTCCACCGATGAGCAAACCCAAGGGATAGGTAATGATGATGCCAAAAATCCCGATAAACATACTGATGCGGCCGCCATGCAGCAGGCGGCTGAATTGGTCGCGGCCTTGGTCATCAGTGCCCAAAATGTTAATTTTTGCGCCAGTTGTTGTGCCAAATAAATGCCAATTTAGGGGAATACCAGGAAAGATTGTAACTTCATCCCACTGCGGGGGTAGTGGCAAACTCATCTGCAACAATCGGTATTCTGGGCCGGAGACAAATAGACGCAAGGGTGAAGGCTTTTTGAAGTCTACAATGAGTTTGCGATCGCCTGTTTCTAAATTTGTGTCTCCTTGAGTCGTGGGATACACATGGGGCCCGATAAACTCCCCTGACTGAGAAACCCAGTGTATCTGAGTTGGTGGCAGCAGTGAACCATTGGCCTGTGAGGCGTAAGGGTCATAAGGAGCTACAAAATCTGCTGCAATTACTGCTATGTAGAAAATTAACAGCAAAATTGCCCCAAATTGTGCCAAAGGATTTTTCTTTAGTCGTCGCCACCAATCCATAGTAGTTAGGAGTTATAAATTATGAGTTATGAGTTATTAAAGTTTTATCTTAATTCATAACTCATGATTAATAATTTTCAACTCTTCTCTTGTAGAGGCTCACATCTTGCACCTAGCCCTAGCGATTAGAAATCGCGGCTATACAAACGAAGTCCGCCTGCGCGGACTAACACAAAACCAAGGCTTTTTAACCTGCGGAGGCAGGTTTTGTCTCGTGTAGCCGCGACTTCTAGTCGCCTGGTGCAAGATATAAGGAGACGCGATTTATCGCGTCTCTACTCCTACCTTTTGTACAGACGCGATAAATCGCGTCTCAATTCCCCACTCCCAATTTCTCTAAATAGCGCTGCTGTTCTTGCTGTTGTTTTTCGTGTTCTACAACAAATACGTTTGAGTAGAGATTAGCCAGAATTTGTTTGCCCTGTTGTGTCAATGAAAGGTAATGCAGTCCCTCTTGGATATAGGGATAGACACCATTCCAGTAAAACTTAGCGTAGTTATTTCGTAAATCGGCGGGGGTGTTATAGCCCAAAACTTTATTTACACCAGTTTCTTCAAACTCGTAAAATAATGAAGTAATTTTCTTCAGATAACGCGGGTCGCTTAGTTGACCAATCAAATCAGCCGCCCGGACTAACCCAGCAAAGCATTTTGTATCCTGATGATCTTCTGCCGCAGGTACAGGAAAGCGAGTTAATTCAATATTGCTCTTAATTGCCTCAGCATCTATTAGCTTGTGACCTCCAAAACGCTCATCAATAAAGAGCTTGGCTCTATCAACATGATACGGCGTGAGACTGGCATCAGAAGCGCCAGGAGCTACAGAAACCATTTTGCCATTTTTACCTGTGGAATATAAGCCTACTCCTTCTTGGTCTTGTCGGCAAACTCCCTTAACGTAGCCAATATCATGACTAACCAAGGAAATGATACAATGCAACCAGTCTTCACTGGAAACACCGCCCTCTCTAATGTGTTTGCCACGTAAGATTTCTTGCCCCACAAGGGTGACAAGAACTGTGTGTTCAACATTGTGATAAAGGGCATCGCTATTGGCGATATTTTCCAAAGCCATGTTACCAGCCCAGGCGATAATGTCCTGATAATCATTTTTGAAGCAGCCGTAAGTGCGACGGTAGCCTTCTCGGATTTCATCTACAAAGGCATCAATTAAAATTTCAGTGGCATTGAACATATCTGCTTACTCTGGTAAATACTAATTATTTATTGTTTTGCTTTGCATTGATTTCAAAATTCCATCATCAGGGCCACCTGGCTGGAATTATGGAGTTTGCTCCTTTGTAACTCACGTATAGCTGTGAACGCCAGCTTTTCTATACTTGGATATGCTTGGATACATGACTTCCTAACAACACTAAGGCTTTAAAGGAATTATGGGTTGGGTAGGTAAAACAGTGTTTTAGTCTAAAAAAGTACATCAATCATTAAAGTTTTAGTTAAATAAGCTTAGATCAGTTTTATCATTCTTTTATATTAAGGACAGTGATCTAAATGTATATAGTGTGTGACCTAGAGTAGCTAGATGATACGATCGCTACCCGGATTAGTAGAAGTGTCTTCAGCTGCGAGTTTGGTGAAACCAGAGATTTCAGTAATTCCCAACCCGCAACGGGCAGCAGATTTGGGAGTGACAGTACAAGCGATCGCTCGAACTGCTTCCCTTGGTTATTGGTGACAATGATCCAAACTTGGCAAAATTTAATTTAAGCGATCGTCAAATCCCCATTTGCGTGCAAATCGATCGAAAGCACGGGTTGACATCAACACAATTACTAATCTGCAAGTTCCCAGTCAGAATGGCAGATTTATTCCCCTGGCGGCAGTTGCAGACATTCGTTTTGGTAGTGGCCCTGCTACCATCAATCGCTACGATCGCAGGGACTCTACCCCTAGCATTAGAAATTGGCGCGGGTTCTGAAGTTCGCCAACCAGTGGGAATTGCCATCATGGGCGGTTTTATTTCTTATTCCAAAGGCTTAAAAAAGCTTGAGAGATAGCTGGGGTAATCTGACTTTGTAAGTGATTTAGGGCATCACGATGATTTTGATTGTTGTCATCATAATAAGTGAACAAATTTGTCAGCTTAACAATCTCAGGATTTTGATCGTTTGTTCCTCTCCATTTGTTAGTAACTTTGTGTAAAACGTCCTTGGGTAGGTTTTGTTGTAAGTTATTTAACGCTGCAATGTAAGAAGGATTTTGAGAATTCTTTTTAAATTGGAAGCACAAATCTCTCAGGTTAAGTTGTGCTTGTGGCGGTTGCGGTGGCTTATCTTTTAGACTAGGTTGCTGTAGAATTTGACGCTGTTCAATAGTGGCAATGCCATTCTCAGTTAAACCCTGAGATTTCTGAAATTTCTTAACTGCTCTATAAGTGGCTGGCCCATAAAAAGGCTTATCTGGGGGAATTTCGGCAGGGGTTGCGAAACCGTGAAACTTCAATCTATTCTGAAGCCCTTTGACTGTCTCTTCCATTACAGTTCGAGTCTCGGCATCAGCGTTACCATTTACTGCAAGTTTTTGTGAGTACTGTTTCTGAAACTTTTTAATCGCTTCTTCAGTGGGATCGTCTGTTAACGAGTTGTTATTTCGCTTCCAGGGAGCGAATTTAGTTAGATCCGGGTTTGGATCAATCTCAGGGACTAAATATCCCAACCCAATTAAGATATGACGAATGACTTCAGGACTACTAATGGCCATAGTTTTCGATTCCTTTGCGACTAAACTACTATTTAATGTATCTTGCTTGACAGAAGTTAAGTAAGTAGAAAGACACAAATCTAACATATTTTATTTGCGAAGCGTTCCCAAAATTAAGCCATCTGCGACAACAGAGGGAAACTCTTTGAGAGATTTGACTTAGGGGACTTCCAGAAAATAGTATCATTAGCAACATCTGTTTTCACCCACCTTTGATCTATAAATGCGAGATATAGATTAGATATTAAAAAAGGCACGGTATAACCGTGCCCTAAGTTGCAAAAAGTATTATTTTGAAAGGTTTTTGCTTTAGAGAAAATTTAATACTGGCGTAAAATTGCAGACAATGAACTATCTTTACGAAGATCCATCAAGTCTGCCAAAGAGTCTGTGCGCGTGTCCAAGTGGTGTTTGTGTTCTGCTGGCAGAACCGTCACCAAATGTTTTGCTTTAGGCTGCATCTGCATCATTGGCATCAGTTGAGGCTGTGGCACAAAAATTGGCTGATTCTTGGGAAGGCGTGGTTCCAATTTTTGATACTGGCTCTGTGCCAAACGTGCCTGATGGCGATTAACCTGTTTTTGGACTTTTTGTGGTTGCGTTTTCCGGTTGAGCATTTTGAAAATGAGCAAAGAACCACCACCACAACTGAGGACGATCGCAGCCACCAACCATAAAGGTGTAGGATTACTATTCTCAGAGGGCACACTAATTGGTTCTTCAACAATAACTGGGATTGTTTCTGGTTCTTCTTGTGCTACCTGTCCAGCATTACCTAAGCTATACAGGGCAAAAGCACCACCTCCTAAAAACATGGCTAAACACCCAGTTAACAATAGCCAAGGATGATGTGTAACCAGATATATCAGAACATTCGAGCTTTGTTTTAATCTCGATTTCCTGTTTGTCAGCTCTGGAGTAGCCCTTCTGAGTCGGGTTGGCTCGCGCTGTACACTCTGACTTTTTTTCATGATTACTTTCAGATTTGTACCCCTCTAGTCCATAAATTGTACTGGAGGAGTCAAGCATCAGGTATCCGTAACAAAATTTCCGATTTAAGTAGCTTTTTTGTAAAACATCAGCTACCAAATCGGACTCACTTTTGCCAAAATTGTGTATTTTTTGTGGCTTCTTGCCCTAATAATCTGAAATTAGTTTGCTTATTTTCTGCCTTAACTAGGAGAATACCTTTCTAGAGCAAGTTGAATTAATTGATCGACTAACTCTGGAAAAGAGACTCCACTATGGGCCCAGAGTTGAGGATACATACTCGTTGCAGTAAAGCCTGGTAAGGTATTGATTTCGTTAATAAAAACTTCTTGTGTCGCTTCCACATAGAAGAAATCTACCCTTGCTAAACCCGCAGCATCAACAGCTGTAAAGGCTTGCAAAGCCATGTCCTGAATTTGACGGGCGATCGCATCTGGAATTGATGCCGGGATCAGTAAATCTGCCCGACCCTCTGTATACTTAGTTTCATAGTCATAAAAATCGCTATCATAACTAATCTCTCCAACGACAGAGGCTTTTGGTTGATCGTTTCCTAAAACGGCACACTCAACTTCTCTAGCAACGACACCAGCTTCTACAACCAGCCTTCGATCATAACTAGCGGCACTATCTAAAGCGGCTTCTAATTCTTGGCGCGATCGCACTTTGGCAATACCTACTGATGAACCCAAATTAGCTGGCTTGACAAAAGCAGGATAACCTAATGCTGCTTCAATGTCATCACACAGTTTTGGAAATACGCAAGGATTAGACCAAACCTGCGCTCTAGTTATCGCTTTGTATTTTACCTGTGGTAGTCCCGCTTGCTCAAAGGCAATTTTCATCGCAATTTTATCCATCCCCATTGCCGAACCTAAAACCCCAGAACCAATAAAGGGGACTTGCATCAAAGTTAGTAACCCTTGAATTGTTCCGTCTTCACCGTTGGGGCCGTGGAGAATGGGAAACCAAACATCCACTTGGGCAACTTGAGAGGGAGATTGCCACTTGCTGAGGGTTTGGGCTTGAGGGTTGGATATTAAATTTCCTCCAGAAGTTGATTGTTCAGCTTCCAGAAGCGGATTACCTGTTTCTAAAACCTTTTGGGGTGCTTCCCCCGCTAACCAGCGTCCATCTTTTTGGATGTAAAAAGGCAGTATTTCGTACTTACTAGCATTTTCCTCTGCACTTAAGGCTTTAGCGATCGCCCGTGCTGATTTGATTGAAACTTCATGTTCTCCCGAACGACCGCCAAACAGTAACCCCACGCGCAGCTTAGTCATTTTCGGCTCCTCGACACTTCTCAAGCAGATAGCGTATCATAACCTACAAAAGTTGCCATGTTTTTCTACATTATTTTTTTGCCCGTTCAAATCCTGGCGAGAAAAACTCTACTATTTGAGGTGTCAACATTTTTTCAGATATTCAAAATCATTGGGCCAAAGCATCTATCCTCGCAGCAGCCAAGCAAAATATATTCAAAGGTTATTTGGACGGCACTTTTCGCCCCAATGCACCTGTAACTCGTGCTGAATTTGCGACGATTATTTCCATCGGCTTACCAAAACAGCCATCATCTCGCCCGGCAATAACCTTTAAAGATGTACCCGCTAATCACTGGGCGGCTAAAGCCATTACCGAAGCATATCAGACAAAATATCTGTCTGGGTATCCCAATTCTTTTTTCAAACCCAATGAACTAATTCCCCGTGTGCAAGCAATAGCTGCTTTAGCTTCTGGGTTAAATTATGGGGTTGCAGGAGACGCGATAAATACTTTGAAAAAATATTACAGTGATTTTGGGCAAATTCCCAGTTATGCTGTGAGTGCGATCGCAGCCGCAACCGAAAAACGGATTATTGTTAACTACCCCAATATTAAAAGCTTGCAGCCCAATCAAAACGCTACTAGAGGCGAAATTGCAGCATTTATTTGTCGAGTTCTCGAAATTCCTACCGTACCCTACAAATATATTCCGGGTGTAGAAATGTTTGTGATTCCGCCACAATTTGATGCTGCTGATGATTTTGTAGAAGGATTCGCACGAGTGCAAAAAGGTAATCAGTGGGGCTATATCGACAAAACCGGAAAATTTGTAATTCCTCCACGGTTTGATGAAGCTCATCCTTTTTCAGAAGGATTGCTATTAGTAAAAGAAAACCTCAATAAATCAAGCTCTACCTAATTCATGGAAATTCGCGGTATTTGGATTACAACAACAGCTAGCCAAGTCTTAGACTCTAGAAAAAATATTGCCGAAGCGATGAACTTTCTCGCTGAAACAGGATTTAACGTAGTATTTCCTGTTGTCTGGAATAACGGAGTTACAACTTATCCCAGCCGAATTATGCGAGAAAATTTTGGCGTTGAAATAAATCCGCGATTCCAAGGTAGAGATCCTTTAGCCGAATTAGTTGAGGAAGCAAAACGAGTTAATCTAGCAGTTATTCCTTGGTTTGAATATGGCTTTGCTAGTTCTTATCAAAAAAATGGTGGTACAATCATTGCCAAAAAACCGCAATGGGCTGCCCGTGACTCTGCTGGAAATTTACTTGTTAAAAATGGTTTTGAATGGCTAAATGCTTTTGATAGCGAAGTGCAAAACTTTTTATTAAGTTTATTCTTAGAAGTAATTAAAAACTATAAGGTTGCAGGTATTCAAGGAGACGACCGCTTTCCTGCTTTTCCTAGCGAAGGAGGTTATGAGCAAAAAACTATTGAATGCTATCAACAAGAGTTTAATCAACTACCACCAGTAAATTCCAAAGATCCACAATGGTTACAGTGGCGGGCTGATATTCTTTCGAATTTTTTAACCCGCGTCTACCGTGAAATAATTAGTATCAATCCTGAATCAATTATTTCATTGTCTCCCAGCGTTTATCCTTGGAGTCATGAAAACTACCTACAAGATTCTAAAGCTTGGGTTGATCTGGGATTAGCCGATTTAATTCATCCACAGTTATATTACCGAGAATTTGAACTTTATAAAAGAGATATAGATAGGGTTTTAACCAGCCAATTTACTCAGGAACAATTGCCAAAGTTGATTCCTGGCATTCTTTTAAAACAAAGTACATATCGGATTACTCCAGAGCATTTAGTCCAGGCAATAAGCTATAACCGTTTTCTTGGTATACAAGGAGAAGTTTTATTTTTCTATGAAGGTTTGCGAGAAGATAATAATGCTTTAGCAAAAGTTCTCAAGTCAGGAATTTACTCTACACCTGCTGGAAAATTCGACCAAAAAGAAATTAAAAAATCTAGTTTTACTCATCGACGAATTAATGGTAATTTTACTTATATAAATACATCACAGGAAGTTAGTATCAAGGCACAATTTGATTGGGTTGAGCCATTTTCTGAAGGTATGGCAGCCGTTAAAATGGGTTATAAGTGGGGTTATATTGATAAAACAGGTAAACTTATTACCCGTCTTCGGTTTGATGCTACTAAACCTTTTTCGCAAGGGCTAGCACTGGTAAAAATTAGTAATAAATATGGCTATATCGATAAAACTGGCAAACTGATAATTGCTTTACAATTTGACGATGCTAGATCATTCTCGTTAGGGATGGCGGCTGTAAAAATAGCTGAGAAGTGGGGATATATTGCTCAAACTGGCAAAATCATAATTCCTACTCAATTTGACGATGCTAAATCATTTACTGAAGACTTAGCTGCCGTAAAAATAGCTAACAAATGGGGGTATATTGATAAAGCAGGTCAAATTATCATTCAATTTAAATTAGATGATGCCACAAGTTTTTCCGAAGGTTTGGCATTAGTTAAACTGGGAAATAAATTAGGATATATAGGTAAAGATGGAAATTTTATTATCGAGCCGCAATTTGATGAGGCTGATATCTTTTCTGAAGGATTAGCTCCTGCTAAAACGGGAAATAAATGGGGATATATTAATCAGTTCGGTGAGTTTTTAATTCCGCCAGATTTCGATTTTGCTAAACCTTTTTCTGAAGGTATAGCATTAGTTAATGTAGGTGGAGAATTCAAACAAGATAAGGAACAAGGAAAAGCAGATTTTGTCGGAGGTAAATGGGGATACATTCGCAAACCCTAAGCAGTGGGAGCATCCCAAATGTGTAAAAATATATTTTGTCATTGCGAGCGTAATGAAATGAAGCGAAGCAATCGCAAAGTCTAGATGCTGCGATTGCTTCATTCCGCTTTGCTCCATTCGCAATGACTACCTGCTAACTTGGTAAATTTGCAAAATTGGGCGGTTACATAAAAAAGGAGCTTACCACAGGGTAGCCCATCTCCATAGCCTAAGTTAAAATAAAATTTTTTATAACCCACGGAGGTGGGTTTTGCCTGTGTAGTCGCGGTTTATAACCGCCCTTTTAAACTACTTTTGATGCCGCACTTCAACCACGGTATGTACATTCCCGCGAGGCGTGAAATCTGCTTTAACAGTCACTTCTAAGGGATCGCAAGCAGCCACAAAATCATCCAAAATTTGATTAGCAGATTCTTCGTGGGAAATATAGCGATCGCGGTAACTGTTAATGTAAAGCTTAAGCGCCTTTAATTCCACTACCCGTTCATCAGGAATATAGGTAACGTAAATTGTCGCAAAGTCAGGATAGCCAGAAAACGGGCATTTACAAGTAAATTCCGGCAAAGTAATATTAATGTCATATCGTCTGCCGACACGCGGATTCGGAAAAGTAATTAATTTACCTTCCGCAATTTCGCGTTCGCCATACTTCATTTCTTGGCTTGTGGGGGATACACTTTCAGCTAATTTGTCAGTTGTCATTTGTTATTTGTGATTGCTTATTTTACTTATTTTTACGTCCTTTTATTAATTGTGTAGCTTCTTAACTCCAAACTCTTGTACAGACGCGATTCATCGCGTCTCTCCTAACTCTCACTCAATATTCTTCCTTCTCCCAGTCTGGACAATTCTCGTCTTCACAACCGTGGGGATGCATGGCACAAACTAATAAATTACCACTATAAACTTGACCGTGGTAATGAGTACAACCGATACAGGCAGGATTCTTTTCAGCCGTAGGTTCAACTGAATAAGGAAAACCTGGATCTACATCTGCCACCATGTCTTCCAATTCCCAGTAAGCCTCAAACATTGGTTCAGCCAAATCCTGTAAATACTGATCGACTTCAGTAACAATGTTAGGGACTTGTTCAGTGATTTCTTCCGTTAGCTCAAAAAAAGCGTCTACCATTTCACTCATTCCCAGGAAGAAACGCTCTACTTCATCAGCCACTGTTTCAACGATTTCTACTAAATCTTTTTGCCACTGCTCCATAAACTTGACACCTTTGCAGGCTATAAACAGGACGCTTTGTGTTATCTCGGTGAAAGCACTACAATACACACTAAGCAATGTATCTTATCAAGTTTCTATACGAAGTGCCATGTTAAAGTGCCACTTAATTCTGATTATCTCAATCAAAAAATACTTTTTATTGATCGCGTTGCAATCGTTTTAACTCGTTTTGCAAGTCTATAACTTCTTGGCGTAATTTATCCACATTTTCACCGCTTGATTCCTCTTTCACCGTTGGTTCTTCATCTTCCTCTAAAATCTCAATGCGCCGAGGTTCGGAAGAGGGTGTTTTTTCGGAGGTTTCAGTAGATGCTTGGGCTTGTTGGGCTTGCTTCATCATATCTTCAACGAAGCGGCGGGCTTCTTCTGTATTCATTTCGCCCTTTGCCACCATTTCGTCTGCCAGTTTTTGGACTTGCAATCGCACTTGGGCTAATTTTCCCCCTGCTTTCTCACCTGCGTAAGAAGCTAATCCAACACCGAGGTAAAAAGCTTTTTGAACAATATCTCCAAAACCAGCCATTGTTGCTGACCGCTCCTAAAAATAGGGCGACCCGGAGACTACGCCTATCACAAGCCTCCCGTGTTGCTGCTACCTTCCGGTTCTGACAAGATTTGGGTGTTGCGATCGCATAGATCCAGGTCTTCTAAAAGAATAACATAAAAAACCAGTAAGCGTGTGTTATTCCATAACAATTCGCCATTCGTAAAGCTGATAGTTGACGCAGCCGTGTTTTACCAAGGGGTCTTCGGTGACAATTGCTTCTGCTTCTTCCTTTGATGCTGCCTCAAAAAGCAACATCCCGCCTCTTTGCTCTGCCCAATAGCCTGTTCGCGCTTTGTGTCCTTTCCCAATCAAGTCCTGAATGTAGGCTTTATGAGCAGGTACATATTGGTCAAAGGTAGGTTTATCAACTTTGCCCTCTTCAATTTTTACGAACCACGGCATCTGCTTGCATCCTCATAATTTTGGATTGGGAATAATCTCAAGTTCGGATAATTAATTATAGTCAGGTGGAATCCTGCCTCCTGTTACTCGACGTGTAAAAAGCAGCAACCCATCCGGTTAAACTGATAAGGAAGAAAGTAGCAGATTAGGCAGTGAATAATATAGTGCGGTTAGTTTTGACAGCAATATTGCTGGTGCTAGTTACAGCTTGTGGCAGTATTGGACTGCTACCGACTAGCGAGTTAGTGCAAAAAGCGATCGCACTTGGGCTAGAGCAAACTCAACAAAAACTCAGCCAGCAGTTGGATCTAGATTTTCAAGGATTTGAAATCAAGCGGCTATCAATTACCCAAGAACAACCCCTAACGATTGACAATTTACCAGCTTTCCGCGTTCGGGGAACCTACGATTTGATTCTCAAGCTACCCAAACGGAGTTTGACGCAACCAAAACAACCCTTTGATGTTTACCTACAAATTCAGCAAGAAGGTAAAACTTGGCGATCGCTAATTCCAGAAAATGGTCGTAAAAATACTCAACAGATTTGGCGCAGTTATTTACTTGAGTAGACCTGATATTATCAAAGTGCTTTTTTCCGGTTGCGTAAGAATTGCAAACCTTTAATTTATTTTGTAAGTATATAAGGATTCTGAACACAAGAATTTTTCAGTTTGAATTCTGCACAGAGAGATATGTGCTACTAGAAAAACCATCACAAGCATTTACGTATAACTGCTGGGGCATAGTCATGATCGAGATGATGGCTTCACCGGAGACAGCGCAAAATGTATATAAACTTTTTTATCAGTTCTATCGCTGGAATTGTGGTTGTGGTGTTAACAGCCTTTGGCTTACTGCAATGGTTACATATCCCTGCTGGTAATTTTCTGGATTGGGTGATTGGTGGTGCAAGTTTTTGGTGGCTGTTGGTAATTGTTACCGTACCCTGGAATGTCCATTTTCAAGCGAAAGAAGTCTTAGCAGAAGCAGCGCAATCAACTGATAAAGGAATTCCTGTCGATGAGAAACAAGTGAAGTATGTCACATTGTTGGCGAAGCGATCGCTCTGGGTTGCCATTGCTTTGCATTTCTTCTCGGCCGTTGGTCTTTATACTCTAGCTGTCACTGGTATTAGTACGGTGGGATATATAAGTTCTGGTGCAGCTTTGTTATTAACGATTCTGCGTCCAGCGATTCGAGCTTATGAGTATTTATATGCAAGGTTAGCGACGATTCGCCAAGAATGGAAGTATCCGCGCGAAGATATTGTTGAACTGCGCGATCGCTTCTCGATATTGGAGGAAAAAATCCAGTCATTGGAAGATCAACTCAACCAAGAACAACCTTATTCATTACCCGCAACTCAACAACGCTTTGCTGAAGAGACTCGCAGAGATTTAGCCCGGATTGCGGCAAACTTTGAAGAATTGCGGGCGACAAATCAAACTGAACATGAACGTTTGGCAAGAGAAGCCCGAACTGCGATCGCCCAGCTTTCCACCGACGGGCAATTTCTCGATCATGTCCGCGAAATTATTCGATTTTTTAAGACTGCTTAATTATTGCTCTCATAGCTAACCGAATTTTAAATTTTGGATTGTGGTATTGAATAGACCTCTTGCAAAAGTCAAGAAATCAAGAATGTCACTACTCTGTTTAGCCCCGCTCAACATGACAATTTAAGCATTTATACAAGAGGTCTAATATTCATCATCCAAAATTTAAAAAGTTTCTCCAAGAGTCTTAAAGAGACTTCACAAACAACAAGAGAAGTTTGACATGATAGAGATGGTAGAACTTTGGTATATAAACACACTAGCAATTTCCAGCGCAATGGAGAAAACTAAATATGTTATAACGTTGTACGGATGATATTTGGTGAAGCTTACATAACTTCAGGAGTACTCACAGTGAATCAGATACAACTAACTTTAACTGTTGCTTACTTGTTAATGACATGCTATTTTTTAGGCAATTGGTTAATATTTTCCTTACGTCACCCTGCTTCGACTCCAGAAGATAAATTTTTATCAGTTGTAATGTTTTTGGTAACAACTATCTTCTGGCCTGTGATGATTCCAATGTCTTGCTTAGAAATGGTTCAAAAAAAGCAAATAGACTTTAATAAAATGGTTCCTGTTTTCTTAGCAATATTTATATTTAGTATTTCATATTACTTGACTGAATAATTCATTAGGACTTACGCACTGTACAAATGCATGGTGATATGCATTATCTAAAATAGGAAGTTTTCAGGCTTTTCTTAATTATCCTGCGATGGTCAATAGACGATTTTGTAGGGTCACAGCATTGCTCATTGGTGTCAACTTAAGCTCAAATGCTTATTCCACAGGCGTTTTACCCCCCTTAATCCCCCCTTGTCAAGGGGGGAAAAAAGAAATCTAGTTCCCTCCCCTTTATAAGGGGAGGGTTAGGGTGGGGTGACGCGGATAGTGATGGGAAGCCAGAGGACTGAACATCACGTTTTGACAAGGGTTTCACGTTAAGTTGACACGTATGAGCACTGCTGTGCCCTTACGAAAGATATGGTTTTTAACCTTAACTCACACTTAGTATTTCTTGTCAATGCGTAAGTTCTAGTCCATATTAATTTTCGCAACTTACAATTATGGCGATCGCTCATAGGAAACTGCGATCGCTTTTCTACTCAATGCTCCCCATCGCTTCTGTAGCTTAAAGTTAGGCTGCATAAGTCAGTTTTATGCAATTTTGGCAGAAGCGATGGGATCAACCCGCAATGTTTGTATAGTCTCTAGTTGATTATTCAATGTGAGAAATAAACAATGCAGATATTACGGTGTAGCCAACAAAAAACATCACAGTTGGTATCATATAAAACTCCTTTTTTAGGAAAGAATTAAATAATATTTACGTACTTTTAATTTATAACCAATGTTAAATGTAAACATCTACTCAAAAGAGTATTCTATTAAACGTCTAGAGGATGACTTGGGATAACAAAAATATATTTTACACTCAGGATGAAGTATATCTTACGTTAAAAAGAGTATTTTGGATTTGGCTTCCCTGTGCGAAATCTGACCAAGGGAGAGTAGCGTGACCTGTATTAATTTGTATGTAGTAGATGGACTGCGATCGCGCTCTGCTTGCTACAAATCTATCCTGCTATAGATTGTATTTTTTGTAGTATACATCGATACTTTTATTAATACTCACACTTGGTTTTTACAGGTTGAGCAACATGGATGTAGATGAGTTTAACCAACAGATAGAGGAATTGCGCTCACGGGTAAAAGAAATATGGCAGCGAACTTCAACTGAGCCGAGTTCACAACAAGAGCTAATAATGGCAGCTTTCGATGAACTCCAAACGGCATTAGAAGAATTATTGGCTGCCTCAGAGGAGCTAGAGTTAACAAGAGCGGCAGTAGAGAGAGAGTGCCAACGTTACCAAGAATTGCTCAATTTTGCGCCGGATGCTTACTTGGTAACTGATACCGCAGGGAAAATCCTGGAGGCTAACCATGCAGCAGCAATCATGTTCTCTATACGTCAAAAATATCTAGTAGGTAAACCATTAATTCTGTTTATTGCTCAACATGACCGTCGGTTTTTTAGTTCCCAAATAAATAATTTGCAGCAGCTAAGTAAGTGGGTAATTGACCTAAAACCACGGTTTGGTAAACCCTTTCCTGCTAGTATTAGAGCATCTCCAGTTTATGACTCACAAGAAAAGTTAGTAGGCTGGCGTTGGTTGCTGTCTAATATCAGTGAAGTTAAACAAGCTGAAAAACAAATCCTAAAACGCACAGAACAACTGGCAAAAGCAAATCAAAAATTGCTGAGTGAAATTACACAGCGTAAACAAGCCAAGTCACAACTGCTCCACCTTGCATTTTACGATGTACTAACGGGACTCCCAAACCGCGCTTTATTTATGAACCGCTTAAAATATGCGGTCGATTATGCCAAACGGCATCCAGATTATTTATTTGCTGTCTTGTTTCTAGACCTAGATCGCTTCAAGTTAATCAACGATAGTCTGGGACATACATTTGGAGATCAATTACTGGTTACTGTTGCTCAAAGGCTTCAAGAATGCTTGCGCTCTATAGATATAGCTGCACGGCTAGGAGGAGACGAGTTTACCATCTTGCTGACAGGAATTCAAGATGCATTAGAAGTGGTAGGCGTTGTTGAGCGAATACAAAATAAACTGACATTTCCAGTAGTTATAGGGGAGCAAGAAATTTTTATTACAGCAAGTATTGGCATTGCCTTAAGCACAACAGATTGTAAAGAACCAGAAGACTTTTTGCGAGATGCTGATATTGCAATGTACCGAGCTAAGGCACAAGGTAGGGCGTGCTATCAGATTTTTAGCACTGATATGCATATTCAATCAATGGCACACTTGCAATTAGTTAACGATCTGCGCCGCGCCATTGAACTTCAAGAGTTTAGAATTTATTATCAACCGATAGTGTCACTCAGTAGTGGCAAAATTACGGGTTTTGAAGCGCTTATACGCTGGCTACATCCAAAACACGGCATTGTTTTGCCAGAGTATTTTATGTCAACTGCCCAAGAAACCGGGCTAATTGTCTTTATTGAGCAGTGGGCATTGTATGAGGCATGTAGTCAGATACAGCAGTGGCAAAAGCAATTCTCCTCTGGCTGCGGGGATCTGGGTGAGCGTCCTTTGAGCATTAGTGTCAATCTTTGTAGTACTAGGTTCAGTGAAGATAAGTTGCTGCCGCACATCGATAAAGTTTTACAAGAGACTGGAATTCCCGCACCAAGTTTGACGCTGGAGATTACAGAAAGCGTAATTATGGAAAACGATGATAAAGCCATCAGTAAGCTAAAGCAACTAAGAAATTTGGGAGTTCAATTGGCAATTGATGACTTCGGTACGGGCTATTCTTCATTAGGTCGTCTCCACCACTTTCCAATTAATCAGTTGAAGATAGACCGCTCTTTTGTTAGCGGGGGCACTATTGATGATGGAAGTTCAGATATTGTTGAGACAATTATTGCATTGGCGCACAAATTAGGGGTGGATGTAACCGCCGAAGGTGTAGAGACAGGAGAGCAATTAGCACTGTTGAGAAAGTTAAACTGTGAATATGGACAGGGATATTTTTTCTCCCATCCATTAGATAGTTCTCAGGTGACGGAATTAATTATTGCCAATCCTCGGTGGTAATGGGTTTAGGATAGGTTAAAAAATTTTTCTAGCCAGATTAAAGTTAACTTTTATTATTTTTATAAAACTCTTTGGGTAAAGCCCATTGTAAAAAAGATATTTTCTGAGATGTGCAGCACTATTAAATTCAGTGTCTTGTTTCCTCTGAATGCGATCGCTCTTAGAGGTTGTTTGAAAAGTTTTCTTCTCGGTAACAAAACGTTTTAGATCCCCCTAAATCCCCCTTAAAAAGGGGACTTTAATTTCTAGTACTTATACCATGTTCGGCAAATCACTTGTAA
>NZ_JAYGHE010000001.1:103034-187271 GCF_034931145.1 Nostoc sp. UHCC 0252
ATTGCTGTGCCCCTACCTGTGTACTTCATTTACTCGAAAAATGCTATGTGTGGGCTGATACTAAGCAAAATATCCAATCCATCACGGCAGATAAAAAACCCTACATCCGCGCGTGAGAGCGATTGTAGGGCTAGTGTGTAATGAGGTGTTGCATTCTGAAATCTTTTAAATTGTATAAAAGGATTTGAAACGGATTAAACAACTGCGGGGGGATATCAAGGTAATACTGGGGTTATAGTTTGTTGAATTTGCTGAGTGTTAGCTATTTTACTAAAACAATCCCTAATCGAATAAGCTGTTAAGCATCTAATTTGCACATTGAGATCGCAGGGGGGCAGGGAGCAGGGGGCAGGGGAGAGGATTTGCAGCTTTTACTACCATAAAAATGATGCAATTTAAATGACGATTAGCTTACTGATAGCTTTTTATAGCGTTCCCGCAGGGTACGAAGTGAAGCAATCCCAAAAGCCTTGCGATTGCAACTCTAAAAGACGCTGGGCGAACGTTCCACTTCGTTTCACTCACAATGACATATCACAAGTAATTTGCCGGACATAATATCATTTGTTATTTCGGCGTACTCATTTGCTATTTCGGCGTACTCATTTGCTATTTTGGAGTACTCATTTGTTATTTCGGAGTACTCATTTGTTATTTCGGAGTACCCATTTGCTATTTCGGAGTACTCATTTGCTATTTCGGAGTACCCATTTGCTATTTCGGAGTACCCATTTGCTATTTCGGAGTACTCATTTGTTATTTCGGAGTACTCATTTGCTATTTCGGAGTACCCATTTGTTATTTCGGAGTACCCATTTGTTATTTCGGCGTGTTAACGCACCCTACGAAACTACTAGAATCGTAGGTTGGGTTGAGCGGTAGCGAAACCCAACAAAGGCTTAATAATGTTGGGTTTCGTTCCTCAACCCAACCTACACCAGTTTTACTTTTTAGCCGACGAATGGAATAGAGCCTCCGGCACGCTGACGCGTTAAGCGAAGCTATGCCGTTGGCGAAGCCTCTTGTAGAGAAGGCTTCACGCGGCTACACAAACAAAGTCCGCCTGCGCGGACTAAGAGAAAATTAATATCTTTAACCCGCGCAGGCGAGTTTCGTCTGTGTAGACGCGGTTTCTAACCGCCCTTTTAACGTTAAGTTGACTAACAATTCAATTACGAATTACGAATTACGAATTATGAATTTGTCCTCTTCTGTTGCCGTTCTTTGAGTTTCAACATAATCTCTGCGTGCATCTCGCGGGTAATTGGGTAAAAATACGTTAAAACTAAGCCACAAAGTAAACAAACGGTAGGTATGGGGCCAACGGCAATGCGAATTGCCAACAATGCTGATTCCGGTTGGATGGGTAGTGGGCTTCCGGCTACAGATTCTTTGAAACCAGCTACTTGTAAAGAATTTCCTACTAAAAACAGCCCGAAAGCTAAACCAAATTTTTGTAGTAAAACCATGAAGCCATAAAATATCCCTTCTCTGCGTTGGCCGGTTTGGAGTTCGTCTAATTCAATCACATCGGGAATCATCGACCAGGGAATTAGATAAGCTGTGGAGACACCAATACCAGCCATCACAGCCATGACATACATCAAAACTATTTGACCAGGTTGTAAGAAAAATAATCCGGCGGCGGCTATTATCCATAAACTCATTCCGAGAAAATAAACAGGTTTTTTCCCGATTTTCTTACTCAAATCACCCCAGACAAATAGCATTACTAATGCTGTTCCTTGAACTGCAATCATCACTGTGGGCACATCTGATTCTTTAAGACCCATACAATTGACTACAAAATAAGGAATAATACTAGCTGTCACCTGCACACCTAGCCAAGAAAAAAGATATATACCAATAACAAATAAAAAAGGTCGGTTGCTAAAAACAATTTTTAGTTGTTCAAAGAAGGGGAGAGATGCGGGTTCTTCGGTTTGGATGCGTTTGGCCTCAAAAGCCAAGATGCGATCGCGGACTCCAAAAACGCACCAATATAATCCTAAAATTGAAATTACCGTACAAACCCCTGCTAAAACGAGATATTGTTGTTGGCGATCGCTAATTTGCGAAAAAATAATTTGCGTTAAAATTAACGACAGAATACTGCCACCGATAGAAAATGTAAAACGGTAGCTGTTAAGGCTGGTGCGTTCGTCATAATCTTGAGTTAATTCTGGAGTCATTGCCGTATAAGGCAAATTCACAACGGTGTAGAACGCCTGGGATAATACCCCAATTGCGACGTAATACCAGAACAACGGCCAAATGTTATCACTCCTATTTGCACTAAATTGCGGTACAATCCACTGCAAGAAAAATAAAATTCCAAAGGGGATTGCTCCATAAAACATCCAAGGAAGACGACGGCCCCAACGCCGAGATTTCGTTTTATCAGTCAGGAACCCCACAAGCGGATCGTTTATACCATCCCAGATTTTGCCAATCATCAAAATACTGCCAGCTAAACCCGCAGGGATACCGGCAACATTGGTAAAGAAAACTAGCAGAAAAAAGACGGAGATATTTGCAGTAATTGCCGGGCCCAAATCTCCTGCACCGTAAGCCAGCTTTGTTTTTAAATCGAGTTTTTTACTGAGAATATCTGGTTGGGCATCGTCATTAGCCGTAGAATCATTCATAAAACTTTGTACTCATACTAGAATAAAAAATCTGCGTCGGCGTAGCCTGTCGTAGACATCGCCTCCAATCACTAGCTATCTACCACTCCCATTAGACTTATGCCAGACCTTTACGTTTCTTGGTCAGATTATCACCAAAAAATTGAACAACTGGCTATTCAGATTTATCAATCCGGTTGGCAATTTAACCAGATTATCTGTCTTGCCAGAGGAGGACTAAGAATTGGAGATATTCTTTCTCGTATATATCAGCAACCGTTAGCAATTTTAGCAACCTCATCTTACAGTGGCACTGAAAGAAATAATTTAATTTTCTCCCGTCACTTAACAATGACTGCCGAAAAGTTAGGTTCGCGCATTCTCCTAGTAGATGATTTGGTAGACTCTGGCATCACACTCAAAGAGACTATACCTTGGCTTAAGCAACATATTGAGTTTCCCATTGAGGAAATTCGTAGCGCTGTACTTTGGTATAAAGCCTGTTCAGTTATAGCACCTGATTATTATGTTGATTATCTTCCTGATAATCCCTGGATTCATCAACCTTTTGAACACTACGAACAGATGAACCCCGCAGAACTTGCAGCTAGGGTAAATCAACTATGTTAATTAATATATTTCACTTCCCTTATACCCGGATTTCTCACCATACCTCAAATGGAGGAGTAATGAGTAGTGAGTAAGGAGTAATGAGTAAAATTCTTAACTTATTACTTATTACTCATTACTTATTACTTCTACGCAAAGCAGCTTGTGAGAAATGCGGGTTATAAAAGAGATAAATAAGGAAGCAGCTTCCCCCTTTTTTATAACCTTTTCTCTCAGCAAAGAGTCTCAATTTCTCTTCTGCGTGGAGCAAAACGGAACATGGGTATGAAGCCCCGTCCTTCTAAGACCCTTGGACTGAGGCAGAGTATAAACTCCGTCTCTCCCCCTGCTCCCTGCTCCCTGCCCCCTGCCTCTTTTGACTAGCCCATTGCTAACATTTTAGATTTTAGCGATCGCTATTAGTGCTTTCAATCACAAGTCAATTTAACATTGGCTTCAAACTAAAAAGTGGTACTAGTATTAGAAAAAACTTTCAAATTCTTTCTTCAGGAAGTATCGTAGGTACATTATTTACCGTAATCTTTATTCTATGGAAATAAACCTACAAAACTGGCCTAAACCATAATGCCTTATCCAAAGGGCATGGTCAAAATTTAGGATTGATAATAAATAAAAGGGTTTTATACTACCATCTGATTTTAAATTGGCCTGATTAGGCGGGTGTATTAAACCCTTTTATTCAAAAATCAGAATTCATTCTGAATTCTGATTTTTAATTTTTTCCTTGATAAAAATTGAAGAAATGTTACGAAAATTGTGTCAGCCTGGACAGGAGTTACTGAGGCAATATTTCTTAGGAGCAAAGTAGTGTAATGACGAATGAGGGAGCGGAGCCAATATGTTTAGACGATATTCTCATCACTCAAGAGTTGTCCCATAGAATACCCAGAGCCACCGACCTCAAGGAAGAAAACGATGCACTTCACGCCATAATTGGGCAATTAGTTGAGCGGCCTCAAATTCTGCTCAAAAGCCTTGTAAAAATAATTACTCAACTGTGTCGGGCAGAATCAGCAGGTGTCAGCTTACTTGAAGTAACTCCGAACGGAGAGAATATTTGCCGATGGTTTGCATTAGCCGGGATGTTAGAAGCTTATGAACAAACTCCCACTCCTTACAGCTTTAGTTGCTGCGGCCTTTGCTTAGAACGTCAAGCTCCCTTGCTCTATTCCCATCCAGAACGGTATTTTACCTTCTTACAAAACTTTGAGCCAACAATCGCCGAGATCCTGGTGGTTCCTTTATTGATTGCCAATCAACCACTTGGCACGATTTGGATTGTATCTCACAATCAGCATCGGCAGTTTGATCGAGAAGACTTGCGGCTAA
The DNA here is from genome assembly GCF_034931145.1 of Nostoc sp. UHCC 0252. NCBI lineage: Bacteria > Bacillati > Cyanobacteriota > Cyanophyceae > Nostocales > Nostocaceae > Nostoc > Nostoc sp. UHCC 0252. Next base: position 107,621 of record NZ_JAYGHE010000001.1, read on the forward strand.
TGACCAGCTTCGCAAATTTTACAGCTACCGCTCTTTACACTTACAACGCTCGTCAAGCAGCCGAAGAATCTGCACGGCGTGAGCAAGTCGCCCGTGCTGCTAGCGAAGCGGCACAAAATGCAGCCGAACAAGCCAACCGTCTTAAAGATGAGTTCCTCGCTGTTTTGTCTCACGAACTGCGTTCTCCCCTGAACCCGATTTTGGGCTGGTCAAAACTTCTGTTAACCCGCAAATTTGATGAAGCAAAGACGATTTATGCCCTAGAAACCATTGAGCGCAATGCCAAATTGCAGTCTCAGTTAATGGAAGATTTGCTAGATGTTTCCCGCATTCTTCAAAGAAAACTCAGCCTGAATATTAGTACTGTTAACCTGTCTACCGTTATTGAAGTAGCCCTTGATACTGTGCGCCTAGCGGCTCAAGCCAAGTCAATTGAACTCAAAACGAAATTGGAACCGAATCTAGGGCAAGTTTTGGGCGATCCTAGCCGATTGCAGCAAGTCGTTTGGAATTTGCTCTCTAACGCCGTCAAGTTCACAGAGCCTGGAGGCCAGGTGGAAATACGACTTGAGCGTGTCGGTACACAAGCGCAAATCCAAGTAAGTGACACGGGTAAGGGCATCAACCCAGAATTTCTGCCTCACGTGTTTGATTACTTCCGGCAAGCTGACAATACCACAACCAGAACCTTTGGTGGCTTGGGACTTGGTTTAGCGATCGCTCGGCAAATCGTTGAACTGCACGGTGGAACAATCCAAGCTGAAAGTGAGGGAGATGATAAAGGTGCTACCTTTACTGTGTTGTTACCGATCAAGAGTGTGGAGTCTCAAAGCAGTGAAGACGAGGGTTTAACTGACATCCCTAATCTTCAGGGGGTAAATGTGCTAGTCGTTGACGATGAAGTTGACAGCCGCGATCTAATAGTTTTCATCCTTCAACAGTATGGTGCTACTGTGCGTGCCTTCGCCTCAGCACCCCTTGCACTTGATGCTTTTACACTTGAGAAACCACACATTCTTGTAAGTGATATTGGGATGCCAGAAATGGATGGCTATATGCTGATTCGGCAAATTCGCTCCCTACCGCCTGAGCAAGGGGGAGAAGTACGAGCGATCGCCCTTACAGCTTATGCTGGAGAGATCAACCAGTCAAAAATTCTTCAAGCAGGATTTCAAAAACATTTAACTAAGCCAATAGAACCGACAAAATTAGCTACGGTAATTGCTAGCCTAGTTAAATAATAAATATTTATCCTGAGAGGTTGGGAGTAAGAGTTGGCTACAAATTCCGGTTTTAGAAACCTAAAAGATGAGTTCCTGAGTGAACGCAAAGAGGCTCTACTGGCTCGGATGGCCAACCGCATCCGGCAATCGCTGAACCTCCAAGAGATTTTGGATGCAACTGTGGTCGAGTTGCGGGCATTTTTGCAAACCGACCGAACTAAGGTCTACCGCTTCGATCGCGACGGGCATGGACACGTTGTTGCCGAAGCTAGTGCCCCTAACCGTCTGCCTTCTTTGCTGGGATTACACTATCCATCTGATGACATTCCCCCCCAAGCGCGGGCTTTATTTGTTAAAGCACGTACCCGTTCAATTGTCAGTGTCAGCGAACAACGAATTATCCTTAACTCGCTGCCGACTCCCAAAATCACGGCAATCAGCGACTTGACCGTTGAAGAAGTGCAAGAGCAACCCCTCGAAGATATCTTAAGCCGTCCCGTAGACCCTTGCCATGTAGACTATCTCACCCAGATGGGTGTGGAATCTTCTCTGGTAGTGCCAATAATTTATCAACAGGAACTCTGGGGGCTGTTGATCTCTCATCATGCCGAACCTAGAGAAATTACATCTGAAGATTTGCTAGTCGTCCAATTGCTTGCTGACCAGGTTTCACTGGCAATTACCCAGGCGAATCTGCTGAGTCAGGTGCAGGAACAGCAGCAGCGTGATGCGATCGTCAATCAAATTGCCGCTATGCTACACGCGCCTCTGACCCCTGAGCAGATTTTGCATAACGTTCTCGAAGAAGCAGTAAAAGCTTCTGGCAGTTCTGGAGGGAGATTGTACCTGACTTCCCCCGATGAGGCTTTACCAGCCTATCTTTATACTTACGGAAATCAGCCAACCCCATCCGAGCAAGAGCTTCCAAACTTACTAGAAAATCATCCCCTCTGGCAAGAGGTAGGCGAAACTCCTGCTCCCACCCACACTGACTTAACCCAAGAAGGTAAACCTGCTCTGCGAGTGGTAATTAATCTTCAGCAAGAACCGCGTCTGCACCAACTGATTGAATCCTTTCAGACCACACCGATTCGGGGTTTGATCGTTCAACCGTTGTATTATGGTAAAGAATTTTTGGGGTATCTGACCTTCTTCCGTGACCAAATTAGTATAAATAGTCTTTGGGCTGGCTTTGAGGAAGCCGATGAGCGCCAACAGCGTCCTCGTCAATCAATGGCGCAATGGCAGGCGCTCAAACAAGATAAAGCTCATGCCTGGAGCATCGAAGAGATGGAACTCATCCAGTCTTTGAACATTCATCTATCGCTAGCTGTGCTGCAAAACCGCCTCTATCAGCGCGAACGGCAGCAACGCTTAGTAGTTGAGATGCACAACGAAGCTCTCTCTCATGCCCGAGCCGCCGCCGAAGAGGTGAGTCGCCTCAAAAGCAACTTCTTGGCTTCTACCAGCCACGAACTGCGAACTCCTCTAGCCTCGACCTTAAACTATTTAAAGTTGCTCAAAGAGCGCCTTTATGAAGACGAAGATGAATTACGCCAATATATAGACGGCGCTTACCAATCGACGCAAAATCTCGTTACTATCATTAACGATGTTCTTGACATTGCCAAAATTGAAGACGGGCGCATAGCCTTAGACTTAGAGACAGTTTATCTGCAAAAGCTTTTACAAGAGCAATGTTTTCTCTCAGGTGCCGAAAGCCGCTACAAATCGATTCCTCTCACACTCCACTGTGAAGTCGAAACTGTTTTCGCCGACAAGATCAAAGTCCGTCAGGTGATGACGAACCTGCTGGATAACGCCTTCAAATTCACAGATGAGGGTCAAATCCATGTCCGAGCCGTCGTCGATAGTACTGGAACAATGGCTCAAATCTCGGTACACGACACAGGCATCGGCATTGACATGGAAGATTCAGAGCAACTATTTTACCCATTTGTGCAAGCTGATGGTTCTGCCCAGCGTGCCTACGGGGGCACCGGCTTAGGGCTGACTATCTGCAAGCGATTAGTGGAACTGATGGGTGGTATGATCTGGCTTGAAAGCCCAGGGCTAGGACAGGGAAACACTGTTATTTTTACCCTGCCGCTAAACGAACCGCCCCAATGAATTTTGGATTTGGGATTTTAGATTTTAGATTAACTCCATACTTCATATTGAAGCTTGGGAAAGGAATTTAGGATTTGAATTTCCATATTTGAAATAGCTAGGGCTACTGAAACCCGGTTAAAATTTGGAATCCTTCAATCTATAGCGGTTCTCAATTGCATGAAATACAGACCTAACCCCCAGCCCCTTCCCTATAAGGGAAGGGGGGTAAGATTCAAAGCCTCTCTCCTTTTAGGAGAGAGGTTTGGAGAGAGGTCAAAGTGTATTGCACCCAAACGAAAAGCGCTATAAAATCGTTCGACTGAGCAAAGTCGTTCGCGTAGCGTTCCGCAGGAAAGTTCAAAATTTAAAATCTAAAATTGGTCAGTAAAGAGGTAACAGTCTTGAACATCCTACTGGTTGAAGATAACCAACTCCTAGCAAAAGGAACCGCCAAACTAATCGAACGCTTGGGGGGTCATCAGGTATTTATTACTGCCGAACCAAAAGAGATATTCCACAGATGCGAAGCGGGGGCAGTAGAACTGGTGATTATGGATATCAATTTGCCGGGTGCTAAATGGGAAGGACAAAAAGTTGATGGTTCCATCCTGTCACGCCATCTGAAAACACAGTGGAAGCAGATACCAATTATCTTGGTGACAGCTTATACTATGCCCGCCGACCAACATCTTTTGCTGTCCCAATCTGGGGCTGACAGTTGCTATACCAAACCCATCACTGACTATGATGCATTTTTGGATATGATTACTCTTCTCGGTCAAAAAAGGAATTGAATCTCCATGTATAAGCTGGCGATTTTGGATGATGATGAACACTGGTGTCGGATCGTCCAACGCTTTATGAAGCAACAATATGCTGTGGTAACTTACAAGTCAGTGTCTAGTTTTTTGTGGGAGTTAGAAGAACTCAATCAATACGATATATTTCTAGTCGATTTCGTGCTGCCTACGGCTCGGTATGAGTTAAGTATAGATGGCATGGAAATCATTACCGCTCTGAAGCGGCGCTTGCCCAATTCTCCTGTGATTATCCTTGTCACGGCTTTCATGAGCAAGAATGAGTTAGAAGTGCATGGCAAACAAATGTGTCCAGAAGCAGACGGATTTTTTGCCAAGGATGCTGGGCTAGAATTATTGGCTGACCAAATTAAGCGGCTGCTCACAGCAGCTTCAAGTGAGGATATTTAGGGGAAAAATACTTAAAATTTACTGACTTTCGCTAAAAGGATTTACGCATAAAGATTCCCTGAGAAAACAAATGCAAAACTCATTATTAACGCTGCCAATCATAGATTAATCGCCCATGACGATCGCGCACAAGTTCCCATTCTCCATGACGATATGGTTGTCCGTGATATCGTACAGAGCGATAGCGCCGTCTATAATGTCGTCGATTTCGCTGACGTTGATAATAATATCGTCCAGTCCGTTGCCGTTTGTGATAACGTCGTCGAGTTCGCCGATGAGCTAACAAAAGTTCTTCACCTTGTCCAACTACTTTTGTCTGTTCGTCAATACTCTGCTCATTGAATACATGATTAAGAGTAGTATCCTTAGCCTCAACCAAAGCAGGCGGATAAGTGAAGGCTAATAACAGGAAGGCAATTGAGGAGAGCTTTTTGAAACGGTTCACGTTTTTGCTTTTCCTAAACTATTGGTAATCATTTTATTTAATACTTAAGTTGATTAACTATATAGTTCAGAATTCACAAACTTGAGTAACGCAAAAGTAATGAAAGTACTTATAAGTGCGTAAGTGGGAAAATTTATAACAACGATTTAATTCTAATGATTGAATTACTTAGGGCTTGCTGAAAAAGTCAGAAATCGGCAGGAGAAGGATTGATTAGTTACTCAACAAGGGTTAATCATAAGTGTGTTCTATCTGCTTGTCATCAAATCATAAGTATCAATAATATTAGACCGTATACTAGGTCTAATATTGAAAAATAGACACAAAAAAGTACACAAAAGCTGTGACATTTGAGTAGAAAGATTCATGACTAAAAAAGTAATAGCAATTGCAGTCACAGAAGTATGATTTAGTTTCGCCATCACTCTATCCAAGCCAAATCTTCTTTTAGCTTGTCCAAACTTACCCTCAATAGAATTACGAATTCCTTCGTCCTCTTTAGCTTGCTTCTTTTTTTCTTGACTCACAGTTTTTGGAGGTCTACCTAACGGAACTCCACTAATTCTAATACCTCGTTCTTTACACCAAGCTCGATTCTCTCGCTTTGCGATAAATTTTATCAACATGAACGGATTCTGGATAATACCCAGTATAGCCTTTAAAAGATTCTATGGTTTTATCTAACATCTTCCTCACCATCTCTTGATTCACTTTGTTAACTAACTCCCCACTTATTCTTTCTCTAAAATGTACTAACATTTCTGGGTTAAATGGCATGTCATTACTATATAATGACATCCCCAGAAAATACTGTAGATATGGATTCTCCCTTATTTGTTCTACTGTTTCTCTATCGCTTATCCCTAGCTTTTCTTTGATTATTAATGCCCCCAATGCCATCCGAAAAGATTTTGCTGGCGCTCCCATCTCTGGAGAGAATCCCGAAGAATATTCCGACTCAAATTCTTTCCAGGGTATTAAATCAGCCATAATTACCCAACGGTTATCTGATGATAACTTTCCCTCAAATGGAAGTTCAAAATTTTCTGGTGGAATTGGCGTTGATTCTTCTTTTCGGTACATTGTGATTAATGATACTCCATGTCAATTTTGACCACTGTGATGTAAGGATTTTGCACTATTTTACCCTCAACTCTTGCACCTGAATATATTTTTAGGCTCTAATAATCTAGAGACTGCCACCTTTTCTTTCTTTTTCAGCAAGCCCTACTTAGGATTTTCTGACTTTCGCTTGTTCTAAATTGAGCTAAAGAGTGGTTTGATGCGATCGCATTGCATCACAATGGAATCCAAAATCAAATAGATAACTTAGTAGACTCTGGGATCGGACTCCAACAGGCGATTGCCTGCTATCCTCCAGTTATCATCGCTGCTGAGTTGCATTATCATTGAATTATACCTACTGCTACCTGAGACAAGAAATGATGAGTAGCGATCGTCTCGAAACCTTAATGAACCAAGCAGAAGAACTTGTACAGGCAGGCGAGTATAAGCTAGCAATTGGTGTTTTTCAGCAAGTCTTACAAATTGACCCAAAGAATGTTGAAATACTCAGACAATACGGTAAAGCTTTAATACAAGATAAAAAGTTTAGACAGGCTTTTAAATTTTTTGAGCGAGCTATAAAAATAGATCCAAATAATGTAGATATATTAAGAAGCTACGGTACTGCCTTGGTAAAAGCAGGTAGAGACAACAAGGCTTTAGAGGTTTTTGAAAAGGCTGAAAAAATTGCTCCAGGAAATGTTAAACTTTTGTCTTCTTTTACCACAGTTTTAAAGAAATTAAAAAAAAATAACAAGTTAATTTACGTATATAACAAATTAATCAAGATTGAGCCTCAAAATTCTATAACATTAGCTAGTTATGCCATCTTTTTGATTTCAATTGGTCAACATGATAAAGCTTTTCAGCTCTTTGAGCAATCTCTAAAATTTGAACCTAATAATTTAAAAATACTCAATAATTATGCCAGTTCTTTGAGTGAAAATAGTCAGGAAAAAATAGGGTTTGAGATTTTTGAAAGGGCACTGAAAATTGAACCTAATAATTCTATCACACTCAGCAGGTATGCAATTGCTTTGACTGCAAATGGTCAGTATAAGAGAGCTTTTGAATTGTTTGAACAATCGCTACAGATTGAACCTAATAACTCAAAAGCATTAGCTAGTTATGCAAATGCTTTGGCTTCAAGTGGTGATTATAAAAAATCTTTGCCGTTGTTTGAGAAATCACTACAAATTGAACATCAAAATTATATGACACTAAGTGGTTATGCCAATGCTTTAAATTCAGATGGTCAGTATGATAAAGCTTTTCAGTTATTTGAGCAATCGTTAGAGATTGAACCTAATAATCCAAAAACACTCAATAGTTATGCCAACGCTTTGACTACAAATGGTCAGTATGAGAAAGCTTTTCAGATTTTTGAAAGATTACTGGAAATTGAACCTAATAATCCAATAACATTCAGTAGTTATGCCAATGCTTTGAATTCATTTGGTCATTATGAGCAGGCTTTTGATTTGTTTGAACGATCATTACAAATTGAATCTCACAATCCGAAAACATTAGCCACTTATGCAAATTCTTTGGCTTCAGTTGGTTATTATGATAAGGCTTTGCAGTTGTTTGAGCAATCACTAAAAATTGAACCTCAGAATCGTATAACATTAGCTAGTTATGTAAACGCTTTAACTAGGTATGCAAACGCTTTAGTTGCCACTGATCAGCATGAACAGGCTTTTCAGGTTTTTGAGAAATTACTGCAAATTAAACCTGAGAATCCGATGACATTGAGCAGGTATGCAAACGCTTTAGTTTTCACTGATCAGCATGAACAGGCTTTTCAGGTTTTTGAGAAATTACTACAAATTGAACCTGACAATCCGATAACATTGAGCAAGTATGCAATTGCTTTGAATGCAACTGGTCAGTATGATCAGGCTGTTCAATTGTTTGAGCAATGGTTACAGATTAAGTCCCAAAATTATGATGCGCTCAACAATTATATTTATCTTCAATATGCTCTTGCCTTAGAAAGATTAGGTAAGTACGAAGAGGCAATAGAACAATTATTAGCTATCAAAATAGAGATTCTAACTCCATATCAAGCTAATGTAATTAAACTCAACTTAGGTAGACTATACTATCGCATTAAACAACCAGATAAAGGTAACGAATATTTCGAGATAGCAATAGCTAATTCTGATGACAAAGATAGAACTTACCTCTACAGTGCCAGAAGCATACTTGCTAATAATCCCCATAGCCAAAAAGCAGTTGAGATGTTACAACAAATTGCAGAAGACTCTCCACGTTATGCTCAAGCATTTGAGATGTTAACTCTCAATTCGAGTGAAGAAGATTACTTTGATATGGTTAAAACTGATACCCAAAGTGGCTTAATTGACACGACAGAAATGCTAAACCGGGCAATGTATCACAAGATTGCCAATGAGATTGGTATACTTAAGGGAATTGCATATCGAATTTTGCGTCACTCTGAACAAGAAGATGTTTTGCTAGCAGGCATTATTCAAGATATTGAGGATGTGTTTGAAGAGGTAAACAGACGACGCGCAGCACAAAAATCACAAATTGAAACTATCCCTCATGATGATTATGGAAATATTCTGGCGGTGATTTCTAAAACAGCTCATGACATCTCAGATTTTGTCAATAATCAGCTTGCTGTCATTGAGTCCAAAACTCGGCGGGCAATACGGAAATTGCAACCCAGTGATGCTCACTATGCCCAGTTTGAGAAATTGCTAACGCAACTAGAACTAACCCAGACAGCTCTCAGTGATTTAAAAGCGATTAACGAAGGCATCACCATCAAGAATAATCGCTTTAAGGTGAAAAAGCTATTTGAAAAGTGGGAAACTACAAAGTGGGGAACTACCCCTCGAATTGACCAAGCTCAAATTATTTTAGATATTCAAAACGGCAATTCTGAATTCAATGGCGATGAAGAAAAAATTAAGAGTGCGCTGAATGAACTGGTGGAAAATTCCCTCAAACACAATTCTGATCGGCAGAATTTAACAATTCGCATATTTTCCCAAGATGTTATCAATCCACTGGGAATTCGTGGAAGAACAATTCCTGGTGAGCAGAAATATTTGTTCATCGAATTTGCCGATAATGGTAAAGGAATTTCTGAAGATAAAAAGGATTGGATTTTTCAACCTCTAAAAACTACCTCTCAAGAAGGAAAAGGTAGTGGTTTAGGGTTATTTATTATCCGTAAAACACTAACCAAAATGAATGGGTATATCCGAGAAACTGGATACAACGGAGCTAGATTTGAAATTTATATTCCCTATACAAAAGAAGAGGTACGGTAGGCAAAATGCAAACGGAAAACGTTCATTTGTTGCTGGTGGAGGACAATCCTCGTTATTTGAGTGAATTGCTGGAGTGGCTGCGAGATTATGGTTATCAGCAGATTGAAACCGCAACAAGTGCTACCCAGGCAAAGGAAAAATTGAAAGTTCCCTTCGATGTGATTATTTCAGATATGCGGATGGAACAAGATGACAGTGGATTTGCTATTGTGAATGAGGTGAAAGCACGAAACCTTTCTTCTGTAGTAATCATTCTGACAGCAAACGACACAGTTAGCGATTGCCGTACTGCATTTAAATCAGGAGCATGGGACTACATTTCTAAAAATATGCGAGGGAATGTTTATGATGTCCTGCATGAATCGATTCAAAATGCGATCGCTTACTTCAATCGTTGGGGTAATGTTCAGAATGAGCAGTGGATTACCGAGAATCTGGACACACTGGAACAAACCTATTTTGGTCAATATATTGCTGTGATCAACAAAACGGTCATTGATGCAGCAGATACAGAAGAAGCTTTAAAGCAACAGATTGAAGAACGACAACTACGCCGCTTTTTAACAACGATCCGAAAAATTGGTGATCTGCGTCCAATTTCTGAGTTGATACAAATGTCCGAAAGCGATCGCTTGGAATATAAAAGTACCTTTCAGTGGGATGTTAAGCTCAATCGTGAGAATAAAGACTTAAGATTTAGCACTCTTAAGACAATTGTTGCATTTCTCAACTCTGAAGGGGGAACTTTAATTATTGGAGTTGAGGATAATGGTAATATTTTCGGATTAGAAAAGGATTTATCTTTATTAAAAAATGGAAATCTTGACAAGCTAGAGCGAACAGTTATTGATTCAGTTTGTAATCATATTGGTAAGAATTTTACTCAGCAGATCAAAATTCGGTTTGAAAAAATTTATCGTGAAGATGATACAAATCGTGTTGATGCTAAAGATGTCTGTGCGATTGATGTGAAAAAATCTGTAAGAAAAGCTTGGCTACAGAGAACTGGAGAAAAGAAACTAGAATTTTACGTTCGGATGTCTAACAAGTCTGAACCCCTCGAAATTCCAGATATTTACAATCACCTTTAATACACAAATGCTCGGTCATACCTTGCTATTGAGTAAAAATATCAGCAGTGTAGTCTAACAATTCAACTCCCCAAACTTAGGACTCCACCACCCTTTTTGTGTGCTGAAATAAGCCACATCTTTATGTTTGGCATCCTTACGGGATTGTGAATTAGAACATCGCAACATTTTCTTACTCTGCCCCTCTTTGATGTAACTGTACTCTTCTAAAGGTTTCTTACATACCGGGCAGGGATATGCCGTCATCTGCACGGGAGGCTTTTGTTGGTTTTCAGCTTGGACTGTTTTAGCTTGTGGTGACTGCCAAGTTTTGTTAAAGTCGCTCCAAAATAGCACGACATTCTCACAGCCTTTTGTGCATTTGAGGAAATATTTCTTTTTAACTTTACTACTCGGAATTTTAGAGAGAAAATTTTTGCATTCAGGGCATCGCGTTCTGGAAGTTTCATATTTGCGCTCAGTTATCACATTAACTTTCCCTGTTGGAGAACTCGCAACTACAGTTTTAGCTTTGGAAAGTGCTGGCACAAAGTAATTTTGATTCCAACTAGTTAAATAATGCTGCCAAGAGTTTTTTCCTTCAGAAATTGCATCAAGAGCATCTTCCATTTTTGCCGTGAATTCCGCCTCTAGTAAATCAGGCAGTGCTTTGAGCAAAAACGCATCAACTTCTAACCCTAACGCTGTTGGTTGCAGATGGTCTTTTTTCAACTCAACATAATTTCGTTTTTTTAAAGTAGCAACAGTAGGAGCATAAGTACTTGGGCGACCAATTCCTTTACGTTCCATCAATTGCACTAATTTTGGTTCACTATAACGCGGTGGTGGCTGAGTCTGCTTCTTCTCATGTCCAGCATTCTCCAGTTTCAATGCTTGTCCCTGTTGTAATGAAGGTAAAACACTATCCTTGCTGAGATTGTTCCAGTACCGGGCATAACCGTAAAATTCAATTACTTGCCCTCTGGCTGACCACAGTAGAGAACCAGATTGAGTAATCACCAAAGTTTTACGCAATTGGGCAGCCTTACATTGAGAAGCAATTGACCGTTTCCAAATCATCACATACAGATTAAACTCATCATCAGGAAGTTCTAAACGCAACTGAACTGAGGGACGAAATACATCCGTTGGACGAATCGCTTCATGTGCTTCTTGAGCCGATTTGCTACTGCGATGCTTGGCGACTTGCGACGGTACATTTTGCGGGTCATTTTGCTCTAACCATTTACGGGCGCTGGCACAAAATTCTGGACTCAGCATTACTGAGTCTGTTCGCATATATGTGATAAGCCCTGCCTCATAAAGCTTTTGAGCCACAATCATAGTTTTGTCGGGAGCAAACCTCAGCTTTGAACCGGCTGCTTGCTGAAGGCTGGAAGTTGTAAATGGCGGTGGTGGCTGGCGGTTAACGATTTTTCCTTCAAAATGGATAACCTGATGAGGATGTCGCTTTGCTTCTTCAACTAAACGTGTTGCCTCTGCTTCGGAAAGAACGCGCTTAGACTCCGGTGTTTCTGGACTATTACCTACCTTTGCATCATCGTGACTTTCAGTTTCTTGCTCTGCTGCATCTTTGGCAGAATCTACCGTCCCTTTGTAAAAAGCCCGGAATCCTTCAGCATAATCTACCCAGACACTCCAGTAATCTTGGGGGACAAAAGCCAGAATTTCGTTTTCTCGCTGACAAATCAAGTGCAGTGTCGCGCTTTGGACTCTGCCAACACTCTTAGCGCCGTTATTTAATGCCCAAACTAAAGGACTACCTTTATAACCTACCAGCTTATCTAGGCAATCTCGGCACAGCCCAGCACCGATTAAGTTTTGGTCTAGCTTTCTAGGATTAGCGATCGCACTCTGTACCGCCGATGCTGTAATCTCAGTATAAATTACTCGTTTCGGTTCCCTTAAACCCAGCGTTTCTTTGAGATGCCAAGCGATCGTCTCGCCTTCTCGGTCTGGGTCAGTTGCTAAGACAACTTCATCAACTTGCCTCACCGCAGACTTGAGTTTTTGAATTGTTTCTTTCGCTCGTTGGTCACGTGGTACATAGTTGCATCGAACATTACTACCGTCCATGACGAAGCCCAAGGAATCGTCCCCTTCATTGCTGAGTTCTCGGATGTGGCCACAACTGGCTAGAACTTTCCAATCCGAACCCAGAATTTGACTGAGTTTTTTGACTTTACCGGGAGACTCTACCACAAGCAGGCGTTTGATCATAACAACTGCGTTCTTGATTCTGAGTAATAAACTGGCGATCGCTCATTGCGATCGCCTATCTTCGCCATCTGGATTTTCTAGAATACTGTACCAAAAAGCTTTGGCAATTGCTTAACTCTGAAGTAATTTCCTTATACTTAAACCTTTGCTTCACTTTTAAGTGTCTAGCGTCAGCTTTTGCAACAAAACCGCTATCGTCCGGTGCAAGCGTTTATTATGCTGCATATTATATTAATAACAGTACATCTGTACACGTTAAAAATAATTCTCTAATTTAGCATCTTTAACCAATTATTGCTACTCTTAAAGCAGTAAATTACTATTTATTCACAATTTTCTGTCTGAAGCCTAAACTTCATCTTATGCTTATTGAATTTAGTGTCGGTAACTACAGATCCTTTAAAGAGCAAGTCACCTTTAGTATGGTGGCAGCAAACCTTGTCGCAAAAGACAAAAAGCTCGACGAAAATAACGTTTTTGAAATAGATGATGATTTGAAACTACTTAAAAGCGCCGCAATATACGGTGCAAATGCTAGTGGTAAAAGTAACCTGGCTACAGCTTTAGGTTTCGTGAGATGGTTTATGATTAATTCTTCTAAAGAGACTCAAAGCACGGAAAAAATAGGTATTGAGCAATTTAAACTCAGCACTGAAACCGAAGAAAAACCATCTTTTTTTGAAATCGTATTTTTAATAAATGGCAAAAGATATAGATATGGTTTTGAGGCAACTATTGAGAGGGTTGTCTCTGAATGGTTATTTTATGTTCCTAAATTAAAAGAAACTAAACTTTTTGAGCGTAAACTGAACAAGATTAGTGTTTCTAAAAGACTTAAAGCTGATGGTATTCAACAGAAAACAAGACATAATGCCCTCTTCTTGTCTGTATCTGCTCAATTTAATGTCGAAATTGCAGAAATGATATTGGATTGGCTGACAAATAGAGTCAAAATCACCTCTGGTTTAGATGATAGTGGCTATCAAAGATATACAGTTAGTTGTTTAACGAATAATAAAAATAAGGATGAAATTTTTCAGCTGCTTAAAAAATTAGATTTGGGATTTTCCGATGTCAAGGTAAAGGAAAATGAAATAACTGCTGATTTGTGGCCTAAAGAATTCCCCGATGAAATAAAGAATTACATTATAAAAAATGGGATGGCAAAAGTAACATCAGTTCAAACTACACACCAAAAATTTAATGAGAAAGGAAATCCTGTATCTACAGAGATATTTGATTTAGACACTCAAGAATCTGAAGGAACTCAAAAAGTATTTGCTTTGGCAGGGCCTCTTGTTGATACACTAAAAAACGGTAAAGTCTTAATTATTGATGAATTCGATGCTAGAATTCATGCTTTAATTAGCCGTGCAATTGTGGAATTATTTAATTCTAATGAAACAAATCCAAATAATGCTCAGTTAATATTTATGACTCACGATACCAATTTGCTTAACAATAAGCTTTTTCGTAGGGATCAGATTTGGTTTACTGAAAAAAATAGATATGGTGCAACAGATTTATACTCTTTAGCAGAATATAAGATACCTGACGATGCGCCATTTGAAAGTGATTATATTCAAGGTAGATATGGCGCAATTCCATATATTGGGAATTTGAATCATCTAATCGACTCTCATGCCTAGAACAAAAGCAAACTCTAGTGGATATTCACCGAGAAAAGTTAATACTAGGGAAGTCAAGCAGAGATTCTTAATCGTATGTGAAGGAGCAAAAACTGAACCTAACTACTTTAGAAGCTTTCGTGTTCCTAAGAATGTCGCTGAAATAGACGTGAAGGGTTTAGGAGAGAATCCCAGCAAACTAGTTCAGAGTGCAAAGGAATTAAAAAAACAAGGAGAGTACGATCAGGTTTGGTGTGTTTTTGATCGTGATTCTTGGACTAGAGAAGATTTTAACAACGCTATTAAAAATGCTGAAGCTCAAGGGTTTAAAGTGGCTTATTCTAATGAAGCATTTGAATTATGGTATGTTTTACATTTTGAATTTCTCAATACTGGTATTCCTCGAAGTGATTATCTGAGTAAGTTAACTTCTTTATTTGGTAAAACATATCAGAAGAATAGCGAAACTATTTATGATGAGCTATTTGAGAAGCAAGCTATTGCTATTAAAAATGCTGAAAATCTTCTTAAACAATATGTTCCTCATATTCCAGCTAAAGATAATCCATCAACAACGGTGCATTTATTAGTACAGGAACTCAATAAGTTTATTCGCTAAAGAGATGCTGAGTAACTAGATAACCTTACGCCCACTGAGAACCGGAAGGGCAGATGCTATGGTTACGCTGTCATCTCTACCAGGTTGACCTACAGTAGTAATTAGCGAGAATTAATCCTGTCCGCGCCAAGCGATTCTCATTCTCATAGAGACGGTTTGCGATCGCATCATATACAGCAGATTGCAACTTGGTGAGGTACAGAAGTTGAAGAAGAATTCAGAAGTCAGAATCAATCAGTCGAGGATTCAGACCTGCGACTGATTGAATACTCAACTGAATTCTGACTACTGACGCATGTATTCTGTTCGATAAACGCAGATTAATTAAATATCTAAAAACTTGGCAATTTTATCAAAAGATTGTTCATTGCAATATAATGTGCAACCCCAATCAAACTTTACTATACAAATATTTCAATTTTTTTAACTTATTGTCTAAAAATATCTACAACTTTCATCAATATATCAAAACATTTGTCATTGTACCTAAAAGCGAAATCATATAAATTATGATTGGCGAGTAGCAATTGATTAAAAATTAATTATCTAAATTTTAATAAAGATAACTAAATAATCTAATGGCTACTAACTAGCTTTGCTAACAAGAAGACAACAGATAAGTCACCAAATAGACTTAAAATTTTGTTCATTTTATGTTGCGATGCTAGCAAGAATTTCATACAAACAATAGGAGGATTAATCCTAATGGCAGAAGATTTGAGTAATAGTGGTAGCGGTAATTCTACTAGTGGCAACAATTCCCTTAGAGATTCACCTTTTGGTCGGTTGCAAGAAGTTCTCAGTGAGGAAGAATTGACCAACCTATTCAGTGGTGTTGGTAATGGAGAAGGTGGCGGTAGCTCATTCGGTGGCGGTGGCGGTGGCGGTGGCAGTCAGCCTGATTTAGCCTACGGTGGTAATCCTTTCGCTGGTGACAACTTCTGGAATATCTTTGCAGGCGGTGTAAATCCATCCGCAGGCGGTGGTAGTCCATCCACAGGCGGGGGTAGCGACCCTTTGACTGGTGCTGGTAGCTCATCCACAGGCGGTATTAGCACAACTGAAATACCGGACGGATTCAGTTTGAGGGCTACCATTGACAAGCTCATTGACTCAAGGCTTGACAAGGAACTAGGTAATGGACAAATCCCATCATTTGATGGCGGACAAATCCCATCATTTGGTGGTAATGGTCAAATCCCATCATTTGGTGGTAATGGTCAAATCCCATCATTTGGTGATAGCGGTCAAAGCCCATCATTTGGTGATAGCGGACAAACTCCCCCATTTGGTGGCGGACAAAGCCCCTTTGCTTAATACAATACTTGCGAAAATCAGCAGTTAAATAGAAGGGGACAATGATGAGTTCTTCAGTACATAGCCTGCTAGTACAGCTTGGCGCAATTGAAGAAGAATTCAGAATTCAGAATTAAATTCTGAATTCTGACTCCTGAATTCTATTTTGATAAACATACCATTCGATAAACCTCAAAAGCGTGTATTATCGATGATGTGCTTTTTGCCTTATTGTACTAGTTTGCTATTTTATGCCCTAAAACTATTTAAGGTTAAAGATTTAGGCAATACTTTCTGTTAATTTGATGGCAAGATTATTAAGGTCTTTATTATTAAATAGATTTTGGGTTAAGCAAATTTATAATTGGTATAACAGGTACTGAAAACCCCATAATTTTTTAGCTAAAAATAGGAGCATTAGTGCCAATGGAAACGTCTGCTGTCAATCCCATGAATGGTGAAATCAATCCTTTAAGTGCAAGTGGTACTAATACCAATAGCAGTGTGTCTGCTGAAGGCAATCTGTTAACGGGTGGTAGCAATCTGTTATTAGGTAACGGTAACAATACCATTCCAGGTGGCGGTATTAACCCGTTTGCAGGCGATGGTGGCAGTGGACTTCAGAAATTAATTTTTGATCGATTGAAGTTAGTTTTGGGCGATAACTTTTTCACGGATATTGACAACACATTGGCAGGAGGTAGCAACCCGTTTGCAGGCAGTGGTTATCCCATTTCAGGTGGGGCTACTAACCCATTTGCAGGTAACAGTAATGCGATCGCAGGTGGGGCTACCAACCCCTTTGCAGGTAACAGTGGTGCGATCGCAGGTACTGGAAGTCTGCTTCAACAATCGCCTTTCGATCCGTTGAAAGAAGTCCTTGGTAACAATATACCCTTTGGTAATACTGGGAATACATCTAATACTGGTAGCCAAACCTTTAATCAGGGCAACGCACCGATTGGGAATGGTAACAAGGACTTTGGTAGTAATAACGCAACTATTGGTAATTTTAACTCGGATTATGGCAGTAACAGTGCAACCATTGGGAATGGTAACTGGAACTTTAATAATGACAACGCAACCATTGGTAACGGCAACTGGCTATTTGGAGAGGGTAACACAACCCTTGGTAATGGCAACTGGTATTGGGATAACGGAAGTGACAACGCAACATTAGGTAATGGTAATTGGCACTTCGACAGTAACAACACAACATTAGGTAACGGTAATTGGCATTTCGGTAGTGATAACGCAACGATTGGAAATGGTAACTGGGACTTCGGCAGTAATAACACAATTATTGGTAATGGTAACTGGGTTTTTACCAATGGAAATGAAATTATTGGTAATGGCAATTGGTTAGTGGATAGTGAAAAAACAATAATCGAAAAAGTCAACAATACCAGCAATTTAGATTTATCTCTACGAGAAGTTAAGACTGATGTTAACAATCTTATAGACTCTCTGATAGGTAAAATGGGTCAAAATTTTCTTGGCTTTACAGAAGATTTTGATGTATCAAGTAGCGAAACCTTTAACCGCCTCATATCTTCTAAAAGTGCTGGTATTAATGACACAGATATATC
The DNA here is from genome assembly GCF_034931145.1 of Nostoc sp. UHCC 0252. Classification (NCBI taxonomy): domain Bacteria; kingdom Bacillati; phylum Cyanobacteriota; class Cyanophyceae; order Nostocales; family Nostocaceae; genus Nostoc; species Nostoc sp. UHCC 0252. The sequence goes on from NZ_JAYGHE010000001.1 coordinate 125,425, forward strand.
TAACGATATTAATCAATTTTTGGCATCACTCAGTTCAATTCAAGGGAATATAATCAATTATCAGCCTGTGCAAAACCCTCAACCTGTCCCAGAACCTGCTTCTTCAGTGTCCTTGGCAGTAGTGGGACTAGTGTGTTTACTGTTGTCACTGTTCAAAAAACAACAACGCTGTTAAAGTAAATTCAATCCTTCCAAACTTATTGCGATCGCACTTCCTGTCTTTTTATAGTGAAAAGTTAGATCCCCGACTTCTTAAAGAAGTCGGGGATCTGGGCACCGAGAATTTTCACAAATCAGATAGGATTGCTATACCAAGTTGACTTTCATGTATAGGAATCATATTTGATTTTTAAACAAAATTAGGAGTTCGTAACGCACCATTATAGAGGGTTTGGCGCGTTACGCTGCCGCTAACACACCCTACGTATGTTTTCATAAATCAAACCGGATTCCTATAATACGCAACGTTAATACTTCTTAGATAAGACCAAAATACTTGTAGAGACGGCGATTTATCGCCTCTCAAAACATAATTTCTATGAATGTTAAAAAACCCGGCTTCTCTATCAAAACCGGGTTTTTAAGTAATTTTTAATTTATTTCTGAACAGTACAACAGGGCAATAAAGGCTTGTTTACAACTTCTTTAATCTCTACTGAATTCAACAAATCTTCCCAATATTTCTGAACTTCAGGATCATTAGGACGCTGGCGGCGTAAATTAGCTAAAGTTCTGAGAGAATCTTCCCAAAATCCAGCAGTTGCAAATAGAACTGCACGATCTAAGTCTGTGTTTGGTTGATTTAGCTGAACAGAGAGGTTTTCATCTTGCGATCGCACTATTGTACCTTCTGCATACGAATCTTTATCGCGGTTGTTGGTGTCACAAATCATTGAAAAAGTCCAACTATATTCTTTACCGATTTGTAGAGACGGCTGATTAGCAGGTAAATTTACACTAACAATACCATTCTGCCCAACAGGTTTGAAAGTTCCCTTATACAATAACGGTTCGGAGCTATCATCATCCCGCAAAACAAATTCTAATGCTTGCACTGTTGTAGAGGTTTGAGGAATATAGAAAAAGAATGTGGGACGTTCTGCTGTGGTTCGTTGAGCTTCCTTATCTGTTGGTGTCAGGGGAATAATATTTTGTCCAACTTGAAAGCAATTTCCCCGTGTTCCTGCTGATCTTACCCTACCAGGTCTACCTGGTACGAAAGCAATACGATTTCTACCGCGTTGGATGTAACTTGTAACATTTCTAATTGCAGAAGTAGCATACCTATCTCCAGGACGTAGCCGTTCTGCTTGCTGAAAATATCCTAAAGCTTTTCGATAGTTTCTCCGTTTGGTTTCGTTATAGCCAAGTTGCATATACTGCGTGTAAGCAGATTTGGCTTGTGCCAGTTGATAGGCCGGCTCTGTTGCCAAAACCTTAGTAGTAATCACAGGTTCTAAAGGGAGAAATGCTAAAGCCGCAAGCAAATAGCTTGCCCAGAATCTATATTTCATAATGTCCATTTCCACTTGTAGTACATTGATTGCATATATATAATACAATAGCTTAAGCTTGACAGTAGCAAGGCTTTATGTACCAGTTTGTAAAAATGCTGAGGTAGCCTTCTAATACGGTTGGTTAAAGCGCAATAGAATTCATATAAAACCAAAACACTTGTAGAGACGGCGATTTATCGCGTCTCAAAACCCACGATTTTGTACTCACGCAAAACTATACCGTGTAAGGGCAATTCATGAATTGCCCCTACCCACGTGGATCTATTTCCTATCAAAAAATGATTAATAAAAACTTGAAACGACGTATTTACGTTATGCGTTATCAATAACCCTTGTAGAGACGCAGCATTACTACGTCTCTACATTTTTTATCAAATGTCTAATGAGGTACAGCTAATTGTGCATCAGCTACTTGGGCGTTATCGACAACGATTTGGCGGAATGAATCGCCTTCAATTGTTTCTTCTTCTATTAACAAATCTACTAAACGTTCCAAAACTATGCGGTTTTCTTCCAACAGTTCTTTTGCCCTGATGTAAGAATTGTTGACAATTTCGCGCACCTGTGAATCAATTTTGGCGGCAATTTCTTCAGAATAGTCTGATTTATTCATCCAGTCGCGTCCTAAGAATACCTCTCCACTCTGATTTTCCAAGGACAATGGGCCTAATTCTGACATCCCGAAGCGTGTCACCATCTGCCGCGCCATCCCTGTCACTTGTTGCAAGTCATTGCTTGCACCTGTGGTAACTTCTGGCTTGCCAAAAACGATTTCCTCGGCGGCGCGACCACCCAAAGTTGCCGTAATCCGCGATTTGAGTTGGGAACGGGAAACTAACCCCTGTTCTTCGTTTGGAGTAAACCAAGTTAATCCAAGCGCTTGTCCTCGTGGAATTAATGTAACTTTCTGCACAGGGTCATGGTCTTTAAGCAATGTGCCTACTAAAGCGTGTCCAACTTCATGATAGGCAATCAAGCGTTTGCTCTTGCTGTCTACTAATGCAGTACCTTCCATACCTGCAACGACTCTATCCACAGCAGCATCAATTTCTAAAATGGTGACAGCTTCTTTGCGTCTCCTAGCGGTGAGAATTGCCGCTTCGTTGAGTAAGTTGGCTAAGTCTGCGCCAGTAAATCCAGGAGTGCGGCGAGCGATCGCTTCTAATGATACGCTAGGATCAATTTTCTTATTCCGGGCGTGGACTTTCAAAATTTCCAGTCGTCCTTTGAGATCCGGTGCATCCACCATCACTTGTCTGTCAAAGCGTCCTGGTCTGAGCAACGCTGCATCTAGAACATCTGGGCGGTTAGTGGCAGCAATAATAATAATACCTGTGTTGCCTTCAAAACCATCCATTTCAGTGAGCAGTTGGTTCAAGGTTTGTTCGCGCTCATCGTTACCGCCACCGATACCAGTGCCCCGTTGTCTACCTACTGCGTCAATTTCATCGATAAATATTAGACATGGAGCATTTTCTTTAGCTTTTTTGAAGAGGTCACGGACGCGAGATGCACCCACACCAACGAACATTTCCACGAATTCCGAGCCAGAAATACTGAAGAATGGTACACCTGCTTCACCTGCGATCGCTTTTGCTAGTAAAGTTTTACCAGTACCAGGAGGGCCAATTAACAGCACTCCTTTAGGAATACGTGCGCCTACAGCCGTAAATCTTTCTGGCTGTTTCAAGAAAGTCACAACTTCTTCTAGGTCTTCTTTAGCTTCTTCAACCCCAGCGACATCTTCAAATTTCACTCCGGTTTTGGCTTCCATTTGGAAACGGGCTTTAGATTTGCCGAAATTCATCGCTTGGCTAGAAGCATTAGTAGAGCGTCGGAGAAACAATAGCATTAAAGCTACCAGTGGCAAAATCCACATAAGATTAATCAACAGCCCAACAGCAGCTCGACTGTTAGCAGATGAAATTTCGCCAAACTCAACATTCTTATCTTTGAGTATGTTAATTAACTCTGTGTTCTGCGCTAAAAGTCTCACCTGTTGCGGTGGCGTATTTTCCTTTTGCCCTTTGAGATAAACTCTGGCTACCTGTTCGCTTTCATCAAGCTCTACTCTTTGGACTTCTCCCGCCTTCGCTTTCTTAAGCAAATCACCATAGTTTAGAGAGGTACTAGAGCTACTAGAAGTACTCTCTGGTTTTTGTGCCAAGACGGGGGTACTCCCGAAAATTCCTGGTAACATAATCAAGCTAGCTGCGATACCTACGGCGGGCTTGGCCAACGCACTAACCCAAGCAACGCGCTTTGATGACTGCCTTTTTACCAATGCTTTTTTTCCCAAATTTGTCATAATAATTACCCTTTGTCTGCTGGCACAAGTTGAGCTATGGTTTTATGCCTATTCTTCTACTAAAAATTGTAATAACTGGAAATTACACTTTTCTTATCTAGTCTAACTTCCACACAAAAGCATTCCCAAGTTTCTCCGGTTATTACATAAATTTAAGCAACCTGGATAATTATTCTGGCTCCTAACTCCTAACTTTTTCATCCTCAAATTTTCCAGCAGATATTAATTTGACACATTCCGACACAAATCGCTAAGATAAACATAGTCATAACGATTCCGCTTTTTAAGAAATCTGGTAATAGTAGCTAGTTAATAGTTTGTAGGTTAATTATGGTGAGAATTGTTGGTATTGGTGGTAGTTTAAGATCAAACTCCTATACGCAGCTTGCTTTACAAGTAGCAGCGCAAAGGGTAGAAGCCCTTGGTGCAGAGGTAGAAATTCTTGATTTAAGGCAGTTGCAGTTACCGTTTTGTACTGGCGCAAAGGAGTATTTAGAGTACCCAGACGTTAAGCGGTTGCAGGATACTGTCAGTCAGTCAGACGGATTAATTCTAGCGACACCTGAGTATCACGGTGGGGTTAGTGGTGTCCTGAAAAATGCTCTAGATTTGATGAGCTTCGAGCAACTGTCCGATAAAGTGACAGGACTAATCAGCGTCTTAGGTGGTCAGTCTAATAGTAACGCTTTAAATGACCTCCGGTTAATAGTCAGATGGGTTCATGGTTGGGTAATTCCAGAACAAATTGCGATCGGGCAAGCTTGGGGTGCATTCAATCCTGAAGGCAAGCTAGTAGATGAAAAGCTTTCTCAAAGATTCGATCAATTTGCTCAGAGTTTAGTTGATAATACTCGCAAGCTGCGAGGCGTGAATTAATTGTAGGGTGGGCAAAGCTAGACCCACCCTCATAAACTCAAAATTTAATGATGATGGTGATGATGGTGATGATGATCTCCAGCAATTTGGGAATTAACTGCCAAAGGTTGCTCTGACAACAACTCTGCAATATGGTCATCAGCCCATTGGGCCACCATTGCCAAAAATTCTGGATGGTCATTAACACAAGCCATTTGCACGTAGTTCGTGCCAGGATTCTGTTTCTCTAAAGCATGGATGATATGGTGTACATCCAATAGAGTTTCGTGGTTTTCTGTGGCAAAGCCAATTGGCATAAAAATTACCACTTTTGCACCCAACTGAATCAGGTTGTTTGCAGCTTGTTCGGCGTTTGGCTGTGTCCAATCAATTAATGGCGTATCATGATTGAGCCAACCCACCGAGATTAACGGATAGCGGTTAATTAACTTATCCCGAACTAAATCGTACATTGCTTCACTTTCAGCAATCCCAGAAGTAAAGCCTTTAGCTTTATGGGGACAGCCGTGGTTCATTAAGACAATACCGATTTGAGAAGGGAGATAAGCTCCTGCTAATTCAGCAATTTTCTCTTCAACCAGATGAGCCATCAAATCGATGTAAGCTGGTTCGTTGAAGAAAGAAGGAATGTAGCGCTGTGCTTTAACCCAGTGTTCCTCACCATCAGCTAACTCAACGAGAGCATTGTTAACTTGCTCGATCGCAATACCGCTAGTAAAGATAGAATCAACAACTAGCAGTGGGTAGATTAGCAGCTTCTCGAAGCCTTGGTTTTTGATTTCTGCCAAGACTTGATTGGGTAGAAAAGGAGCACAGAAGTTAAAAGCCTTAAAAACTTGAACCTTATCACCCCATTTTTCTTGTAAATTCTTCTCAATCCCAACCCGTTGCTGTTCAAAAATGGCGTTGTGTGGGGAGATAAAATCGTGGTGTGTATGTCCCCACTCGTGGCGGTCAAATAGCGCCAGAAGCTTTGCCAGAGGCGGATAAATCCAGGTTGGTACAGGTGCGAATTTTGCTGTCAGTAGATTTAATGCCTGTTCGTTATAGTTGGCGAAATCTTCGTAGCTTTCGACTTCGCCGTAGCCCATAAGCAGTACGGCTACACGGTCTTTACCTGATAGATGCTCGTGGGTGTGTTGTACTTTTTCCGGCGTGGCAACCACAATTAGTTCCTCAATATAACCAGAGTGCAGAGAATAAAATCAGGGAATAGCTTACACATTTCCCTTCCCTTACTTGTAACTTATTATCCCATCCAGGAGGATAGGATAGGTGGGTAAATCAAGATAATACATCAAAAGACATACAAAACTTACGTGGGGCATTAGGTATCCTTTCCCTGCGGGATGCTCAGGGCAAGTGGGCATGGAAAATTGAACTAAGCCAAGAGACGCGTTGACATCCTCACCGCAGGGAACGCACTCTTAAGAAGGAGTAATGAGTAACAAGTAATGAGTAATGAGTAAATACCCATTTTTCATCCACTCATTACTTTAGAGCCGTGCTGGAAACACGGGGTTTTAAACCCATTTTTCTGATAAATCGCCGTCAAGACGAAGGATTGACTATTGTAGAGACGGCGATTTATCGCGTCTTTGTAATTTAGAATTTTCATCCAAAAACCTTAACCGAACCGTATTGGAATCTGCTATGTTGCGGAAATAGCGAAAGCGGTTAAGATGCCAAAAAGTCGCGCTTTCAGTAAAATTAAGTTGGTACAGCTTTTAGCTAAATGCGTCTATCCAGATTTAAGTCTTCAACAATTCCCAACATCAAGTTGAGGCACAAAGAATTATCTTCCAATGCACAATCAGAATAGAGAGATGAGTATAATTATTTGCCCTGGAATTCATGAGCCAGAGTTAACTGAAAGCTTTAGAGTAGGATTGTTAGATTTAGTTTCTAATGGCGCGATCGCTCCTCATTCCGCAAATATACTAGTTTATCCAGGTAAAGATATTTCGGTTTTATCAGCATTTCATATTTTGCAGTTTTTGCGCGTTAGCGTAGCTCACCGCAGGTATCCCTTGACCGACTCTTTAAAATCACCAATTATATTTATTAGCTTTAGTGCTGGCGTAGTCGGGGCAATAGGGGCAGCGCATTTGTGGCAACTCTTGGGTGGTAGTGTCAAAGCGTTTATTGCTATAGATGGATGGGGAGTACCTTTACAGGGTAATTTTCCTATTCATCGGATGAGCCATGATTATTTCACTCATTGGAGTTCATGTTTGCTAGGTAGTGGGCAAAATAACTTTTATGCACAGCCAGCAGTTGATCATTTGTCAATTTGGAAATCGCCCCAAACTGTACAAGGCTTGTGGGTAGATTCATTCATTGGAATTTCTCCACCCAAAGGTCATCTGACAGCTGCTGAGTTTTTGCTTATGCTGTTAAAGCGCTATGAAGCAAATTAGTCCGGACAATAGAATTATGAGTTAGGAGTTAGAGAGTTAGGAGTTAGGAGTTAGGAGAGACGCGATTAATCGCATCTGTACAGGAGTTAGGAGTAGTATTTATTCTCCTCTCTGCCCAATACCCCATGCCCCATACCCCATGCCCAATGTCCCATCTACCCTAGTCACTATTAAAGTATCTAATGTTTCCAACTGAACCGGCTGCTGTTAATAACGGGTTTGGCGCACTGCTAAAAAACCGTGGTTTTATGCTTCTGTGGATTGGACAACTGGTGTCCCAGTTAGCAGATAAAGTCTTCTTCGTTTTGGTGATTGCTCTCTTGGAGAACTACTCACCACTTCCTGGATTGGCACAAAACTCGATGTATTCAACCTTGATGCTGTCCTTTACAATACCAGCAATTTTGTTCGGCTCTGCTGGTGGTATCTTTGTTGACCGTTTGCCAAAAAAGCTGATTATGGTCGGCTCAGATGTCGTGCGTGGGCTGTTAACCCTGTGCCTTCCCTTTTTGCCAAAGGAGTTCCTAGTTCTGTTAATTCTGACTTTTGCTATTTCCTCAGTGACGCAGTTTTTTGCACCAGCTGAACAAGCAGCCATTCCCTTGTTGGTGAAGCGAGAGAATTTGTTAGCAGCCAATGCGCTGTTTAGCAGCACGATGATGGGAGCTTTAATTGTTGGCTTTGCTATAGGAGAGCCGATTTTGAGTTTGGCGAAAAGCTTGATGGGAGGAGAATACGGTCAAGAGGTTGTAGTTGGTGGATTATACATATTATCGGCTGGGATCATGCAGCCAATTAAATTTAAAGAACACAACCCTCAAGAGGAAGATAGGGCATCAAATCACCCTTGGGCAGAATTCACTGCGAGTCTGCGCTATCTCAAGAAAAACCGTTTGATATTGAATGCCATGCTGCAACTTACAACTTTATATTGTGTGTTTGCAGCCTTAACGGTGCTGACAATTCAATTAGCCGAGGAGTTTGGCTTAAAAGAAAAACAGTTTGGCTTTTTCTTGGCAGCAGCAGGGGTGGGTATGGTATTCGGTGCGGCGATTTTAGGTCACTGGGGTGATAAATTGCATCACAAACCCCTACCTTTAATTGGATTTTTGATAATTGCACTAGTTTTAGGAGTGTTCACTTTTACGCACAACTTATTACTGGCGCTAGGACTCTGTGCATTTTTGGGTGTAGGTGCTTCCCTAATTGGCGTACCCATGCAAACTTTAATTCAACAACAAACACCGTCTACCATGCACGGTAAAGTATTTGGCTTTCAAAATCATGCCGTCAACATTGCCCTGGCGTTACCCCTGGCGATTACTGGGCCCTTAACTGATGCTCTGGGTTTACGAACTGTGCTTGTAGCAATGAGTGTTGTTGTCGTAGTTGTCGGTATTTGGGCTTGGCAAAATACCCGCAAAGTCTTGCAAGACGTACTTTAATTATGTAGGCTAATAATCTAGATTTATATTTAATATAAAAATTAATAAGAATTAATAAGATTTTGATTGAAGTTTTCCACTAAAATGAAAGCTTAAATACAGAATCCAGCATTAACTTTAGCTATAGTCTGAGGTTTGACCGTGCGTTCACGAAGTGTCTCCGCAGGAGAATCGCTCTCCCCAATTAGTCTCCCACAAACCGAGAATCACAAACAGTCTCGTCCTTCCAGCCCCCCAGCCCTGCCCAAACGTGCATCTGGCGGTTTCGCTCTGCTTGACAGCCTTCATCGCCACGGCGTTGATTATATCTTTGGTTATCCTGGTGGAGCAATTCTACCAATTTACGACGACCTGTATAAAGTGGAAGCGACTGGTGCTATTAAGCACATTCTCGTGAGACACGAACAAGGCGCAGCCCACGCCGCAGACGGTTACGCCCGTGCAACTGGGAAAGTAGGAGTATGCTTTGGCACTTCTGGGCCAGGAGCAACTAACTTGGTGACAGGAATCGCCACCGCCTACATGGATTCAATCCCGATGATTGTAGTCACGGGGCAGGTAGCACGGCCGTCTATCGGTACAGATGCGTTTCAGGAAACCGATATTTACGGAATTACCCTACCCATAGTCAAACACTCTTATGTAGTGCGTGACCCCAAAGATATGGCGCGAATTGTCGCCGAAGCCTTCCACATCGCCAGCAGTGGCCGACCGGGGCCAGTTTTGATTGATGTCCCCAAGGATGTAGCTTTAGAAGAATTTGACTATGTACCTGTAAAACCAGGTTCAGCAAAATTACGCGGTTATCGTCCCACCGTAAAGGGAAATCCCCGACAAATTAATGCCGCGATTCAGTTGATTACTGAAAGCCGTCGTCCTCTACTGTACGTTGGTGGAGGTGCGATCGCATCTGGCGCTCATGAAGAAATCAAACAACTAGCTGAATTATTTGATATCCCTGTCACCACCACCTTAATGGGGATCGGTGCATTTGACGAACACCATCCCCTAGCTTTGGGAATGTTGGGGATGCACGGCACTGCTTACGCTAACTTTGCCGTTAGTGATTGCGATTTGCTGATTTGCGTCGGCGCGAGATTTGACGATCGCGTAACGGGTAAATTAGACGAATTCGCCTCCCGCGCTAAAGTAATTCACATCGACATCGATCCCGCAGAAGTCGGCAAAAACCGCATTCCCGAAGTACCCATCGTTGGCGATGTGCGAAACGTGTTAGTGGACTTGTTGCGTCGCTGCAAAGAAACAGGCGTTAAAGCTACCCCTAATCAAAACCAAGAGTGGTTAAATTTAGTTAACCGTTGGCGCGAAGAGTATCCCCTCATAGTGCCGCACCATCCCGACAGCATTTCACCCCAAGAAGTAATCGTAGAAGTCAATAGCCAAGCACCCCACGCTTTCTACACCACAGATGTCGGACAACATCAAATGTGGGCAGCACAATTCCTCAAAAACGGCCCAAGACGCTGGATTTCTAGTGCTGGTTTAGGAACAATGGGTTTTGGCTTACCTGCCGCAATGGGCGCGAAAGTTGCATTTCCTGATGAAGAAGTCATCTGCATTAGCGGTGATGCCAGTTTCCAAATGTGTTTACAGGAATTGGGAACCCTTGCACAGTATGGGATAAATGTCAAGACAATAATTATCAATAACGGTTGGCAAGGGATGGTGCGCCAGTGGCAGCAAGCCTTTTATGGGGAGCGTTACTCAAGCTCCAATATGGAAGTAGGAATGCCAGACGTGGAGCTATTGGCGAAAGCTTATGGCATTAAGGGTATGGTAATTAGCGATCGCAGTCAATTAAAAGATGCGATCGCCGAAATGCTAGCACACAAAGGGCCAGTAATCTTAAATGTCCACGTCACCAGAGACGAAAACTGCTACCCAATGGTAGCTCCTGGTAAGAGCAACGCTCAAATGGTCGGTTTGCAGAAGCAACCGCCGAAAGCGGCAGCAGAGCCAGTGTATTGTAGTAACTGCAATGCCAAAAATGCTCCTAACCACAACTTCTGCGCTGAGTGTGGGACAAAGTTGTAAGCGTAACAGCTTAAGGTTCTTCCAAGAAAATCGGTTCTGCTGCAATATCACTTGAGTTAATACTGCCTAACAAATTTCGCCATTCTGTTTGCAGTGCTGGATTTTTCTGGCGCAGTTGAGCCAGTATTGCAAGTGCTTCGTACCATATCCCATTTTGGGCATAAATAGCATAGCGCTTTAAAGGTTCTGTTGTTTGTAGCTCTTTGACTACGGCGGGATTGAGTTGGACTCTTTGGATTACTCCTTCGACGAAAGTCGGGGGAGAATTCTTTTTCTGGTCGCAGCTAATAGTGAAAAACCAGCGATATTGTTTATTTAGTGCCAAGCCGGGAGCAGTTTTAGGCAAAGACACACGGATCACTCCTGGTTTATCTGGTAGAGCGATCGCTTTTTGGTAAACCTCGTTAGAGTCTTGATCTTGCAAGACAAATTCAACTCCATAGGGCAAACTTTTGGTGTATGGCACATAAAAAAACCAACTTGGGTGTTCTTCCGTTGTCTGTCCCCAAACATTAATTACTGAGTTTTCTTGAACAAAGGGCACTAAAGCAATCAGGTCATGTTTAGTCTGTGGACATGCACCGAACTCGCCACGCTTTGCTCCACCACGAACGCGACCCCCAGGAGGAGGGCCAGGTGGAATTGGAGGTTGATTAAAGGTTTTGGCTTGAGCAAGGGGCATTTTAGCATCAGAGCGTAGGCGTAGCCCGCCGTAGGCATCGCTAATTGAAAAACCAAGAGTTGGTTTTGCCACTGCTGGAGTCAGGCTAACTAGTAAACTGGTACAGCTAAAAGCTACTACTAAAAACAGTTGTACCGATTGTGAATTTGACTTCATAAAAACCCTTCCTTAAGTATGTAAGCTTTTAAATTTATCTGTTAGAGGCTATTTATCAAGTAAAAATAAAATTCTTGTAGCCTGTATTAGGTATATATTTCGATGATATGATTTATCACAAAAAATATGAATAATATTGAGCGCTTAAGCACCGTTACATAACGCAGTGCATTAAGCTCAAGCCATAACCATGTTAGCCCCTAACTTTTGATTTACTTTATAAATGTTCTCTTAATTTATCCAAAAATTTAATCAAAAAATCTTTCCCAATTCCCCATTCCCTATTTCCCACTTTCCACCTGTACTTTTGTTGCTGGATTATAAACTGACATCAGGTTAACGGTAACTACTAGCGACAAAAGCGAGGGTACAAATGGAACCCAAGCACCCGAAATTAACAAACCCAAGCAGACTATATACAGAACACTAGAGGTAATGCTTACTGCCAATGCCAACCAGGGCAAGGAAAGCTTTCGCCAAGCTAAAACTCCCCCAACCAAAGACCAGCCCCAAATCCAGGCCACCTCAGCCCATAGCGACCAAGCCCGCAGCAACGGCCGCCCATCCTCTACAGCACTGAGGATCTGGCTAATCATCTGGGCTTGTATTAACACTCCCGGCATTTGCTCATCTAAAGGTACGCCATAGGGTGTAGGCCAAGTGTCTGGAGAATCCCCCTTTGCCACCACACCAATCAAAACAATCTTGTCTTTGATAGCACTGGGGTTAATTGGACTAGTTAAAAATTGAGTCAGCTTCACCTGTTGGGCTATCTGTTTTGGAGAACGGTAGTTAAGTAAAATTTGACCGCCATTAGCATCAATATCTTGATAGCCGCCAGTGCGAGACTTCAGATTTGGAAAAATAGTTTTACCAAGTTGCAAATTCCCTTCAGGGGTGAACTTTAGTTGAATTCCCGAAGATTGCAGATAGAGAGAGGCCAGTTTTAGACTGAATGCAAGGCGAGCAGGGCACAACGATGTCGGCTCCTGGTTCATGAATAGGAGATGCCGACGGATAACTCCATCAGGATCGTGAATAAAGTCACTGAATCCAAGATTTGTGGTAGGGATTTCTGGTGGCGGCTTAATACCTGTAATATTTTCTGTGCTATCACTTCCTTTACATACGCCAATCAAGTTTTGAGTTTGTTGAAGACGATTAATTAAGTCTGGGTCTTTGGCCTTAAAATCACGATAGATATCTAAGCCGATCGCACGGGGTTGGTATTGATTCAGTTTTGCCAGGAGTTTATTGAGAGATTTTTCGGAAATAGAAGCTCCAATCAAGGACTCATTATTTTGTCTTTGAATTGCCAAATCCTCATCGTCAATTGTAATTACCAGCAGACGCGAATCTATTCCCTCCGCAGGACGCGATCGCATCATCCGGTCAAAGACTGGAATTTCTAAACTTTCCAGCAATCCTACCCATCTCACTACGGAAATGAAGCCTGTAATCGCCAAACTGGATAACAATATTGTCGTCAATCTGCGTTTGGTAGACAAAGCTAAATTCGGTTTATCTTCAATTTTTTTTGTGAACCTTAATTCATCCCAAGTGGGTGGTATCTGCGCTGGATTTTGGCAAATCATTGGTAGCCAAGTTGCACAGGGAAATCGATCCTCAAGCCCTTGCAATCGTTCCCGTGCTTGGCGTACCGATTGATATAAAGACTCGCCACCAGCAAAACCTTCGAGAAAATACTTTAAGAATTCCTTCGCAACCTGATCTGGGACGGGTTCACGCATAATGATCATCTGAGGAATTTGCAAATCAGCCAATTCTCGCGCTAATCCCAATCCATCACAGGAGTTGAATATAGCTAGTTGCAAGCCGTTTTCAATGGCCTTCCTCAGAGCAAACTTTAATTCGCCAATGGTGAGACTATCAGTTTTATTCAGGTAAATTCGTCCACATTCGCCATTTTTGTTACTAGAACTGTGCCCAGCAAAGAAGAGAATATCCCAATTTTTTCCCCAAAGATGCTCAGTTAATTCTTTCCGTTGTGGTTCTACCAGAAAGGTGACTTCTGCGTTACTACATTGTTGGAGTAAAGCTTGATCGGACTGGGTGTCAATTCCTTGACTATTGCCCACAATTGCCAAAATATTGACTAATGGATTTTTTGTCCGTGGCTTGTGAATGCGATCGTAAGATGGTGAAGAAAGGGCGATTTCAGCCTTGGGGTAACGTTCTAACAACTCCCACAAATGCCAAGGTAATAGCTGCAATTGGCTATTTTCTGTTTGCAAAATTACTCGCACTTCTTCTGTGGACGACAATCTTTCTAACCATTTTTCCCTCAAAGGGCGGAACTCTTCCGCTCGCAACCAGGTATTAAAGCGGGCACGCAAGATACGGGAAGTGTTCTCGCAGACCAAAAGCTTGGTGCTTTGTAGTTAGGATGTTTCAAAAGTTGTAGCTGGGCACGGTGGACAGCTTCGGCTTTGGTAATTTTGCCACTCTTGAGTTCTCGATAGAAGGCAGTAACAAACATTGCCGTTGATTCATCATCAATTTGCCAGAGGGAGGCTATGGTACTGCGTGCGCCAGCACGTACAGCTGCTCCTGCTAGACCGAGCGCTGCTCGACTATCTCCCGTTGCTGTCTGGCAAGCACTCAAAACTAATAACTCTACGATGGTTTTACTCTGACTCCGAAAGAGAGTATCAAAATCCTTAACGTTAATTTGACCATCGAAATCCAAAATAAAAGTGTCTTCAAGGCGAGAACTAAACTGACCGTGAGTTGCTAAATGCACTATGTTGAATGAAGCAGCAGCAATTTGACTCTCTAAATTCTTTTTCTTAAAATCTCCATCTAGTAAACTAGTTGTCGAGACTCCTGCTTTGTTAATGCCGTCAAATTCAGATTTGATTGCAAGCAAGGGTGCGAACTTGGAAAAACCTGGTGGCGGCTGAGTCAGTCCTGCGGTTAGCGCTCTTAGCTGCTGTTGAACGAGGGGTTTAGGGTTGAGGAGTTGCAAACCTACGCTCAAAGCAATTGCATATTTCTCTACCAAGTATTGCTTACCATCATAAAGGGCTGCCATCGGTAAATTGCGTAAGGGGCCATCTAGGACGAATACTAGGGTATCTACTCCACTTTTTTGCAATTTTGACTCAATGGGTTGTAGTAGCCAGTTGTAAACTTGATGCGCTTGGCTTTGGACGGTTTTGATAGCGGTGGGATTGACAAGATTTTTTCGCAGGTCTACTAAGAGTTCTTCTACTGCTGTGTGGGAAATAGGGGTAGTGTAGCTTTCTAGGGGTTGTTTGGGAATTTTGACTATTACCTGAAGTTCGTTTTGAAGAATAATCGGATAAAGGATGGCAGCTGTAAGATTATCTTTCTCTACTACTTCATCGAGGGCTACTTTCTGCCCTTGTAGGCAAGCTTCCCGAAAAAAGTCGTCCAATTCTGCTAGTTGGAGTGCTTCAATCCTCTGGCGTGCTTTTTCTAAGATTTTTTGGTCTGATTTTCCGGCTTGGGATTTTAGCAGTAACTCTACTGACTCGCGGTAGATGGGTTCTACGCTATCCCGAAAGTTGAATTGCAGATCCTGGTTGACTACATCTTTATTGACTACTAAATCTCTGCGGAGAGCCTGGAGAGTATCCACAGCAGCATCATACGCTGCGATCGCACCATTAATATCTTTTTGTACCCGCAGCAATCTACCTAACTGCCACTCCAAGGCGTAGGTAATTTCTGGTGCATTGCTGCTCTGTGCCAAAGCTAACCCTTTCCGGGTAAGCTCTTGCGCCTCTGACCATTGTCCAGTTTTTTCATACAAGCCGCCTAAACTCTTGAGTGCATAAGCTTCTGCCCGCTTGTCACCTAAATTACGAGATTTCTGGATGGCGCTGGCGAGTAACCTTGCTGACTCATGAGTGCTAAGTCCTAAGTAGTAATTATTTCTCGAAGCTTGTAGGACTCCACTCTTGACTTTCGCCATACTTTGTGAAAAGTTGACTAGGGCGTAAATACTAGCACGGCTAGAGGGGAGTTGCTTGAGTTGTGATTCAATCAACGGCAAGAGACTTTGAACTTCTGACCATCGTTTATCTTCAATGAGTAGGCTGAGTTGATTGAGTTGCGCTTGAACTTTTATTAAGGGTGGGGGAGATGCTGCAATAGTTTGTTGATAAAAAGCGATCGCGTTTGCTTTATTTTGTTGTTGACGGGCATGATTCCCCAGGCTGAACAAACTGGCGGTAATATCAGCACTTGATTGCAGATTTCGGGCAATTTCTAGACTTTCTTCTAGGGCCTGACCAGATTTTTCCAAATCGCCCACTACCAAAAGGGCATCACCAAGCGATCGCAAACTTACTGTCTTTTCTCTAGAGTCTGGTTCGGATTTTAATGTTTGACTTACTTGATCGAGTGTTTTAATCGCACGAGGGTAAAATCCTTGGGTTCGCCACGCCTGTGCTTGATTAATTAGCGATCGCACCACACCGCTTTGATTATTCACTTGAGTGTAAATTTTTTCTGTCTGCTGCCAAGTTGCTAAAGCATCCTCAGCATGTCCCGTTCTCAGTTGCAGACGACCTTGAATATCTAGTGCTTGAGCAAATATTTGCAGATTTTGGTTTTCATCTAGTGCTTTGAGCAAATTCAAGCTCTCTATAATTGTCTGCTGTGCCTGATCCCATGCACCAAGTTGCTGATAAGCTAGGGAAAGATTACTCAGTGTTGCTGCTAGTGAAAGGCTTTCTCCAGCTTGCCTATATGCTTGTACAGCCTGTTCTAAGACTTCTACCGCCTTGGCAAAGTTTCCCGTATCGTATAAAATTTTGCCTTGTTGTAGTAGTGAGGCAGAATCAGCAACCACAGGCTGCGATGTCTGGCTGTTAATTGGTAATTTAAATGAGGGATTAATTGAGTTAGGAACCTTTGCCAGCACAGGCGAACCAAGGATGCATAGCAAAGCCATCAGGAAGTACAAAGGCAAACGTAAAAAGTGAGCCAGCGTGTTTTTATCCCAGCGTCCAGGCTGCTTTTGCCTTTTAACTTTTACAGAATTCGCACCAAAAATCCTAGTTGTTTTAGTCATAAGCATGACAAGAGGTAAATGATAACCAGGAACGTACAGGATTTACTGTAAATATTTGGGCTACCAGGGTAATGTTACCATTGGCATCCATGACTCATGCATGAGCTTTCACAATCTTTGGAATATAGCTTTTGTGATCGTTGAAGTAGAAAATGCGTTGGCGTAGCCCGCCGCAGGCATCGCTAAAATAGCTTTTGCTGTCATTCGACTTTACTGCTGCAAAACCCAACGGCGAAACAGTTCTACGATAATCCGCCAATTTCCTTGAGTTTCTTCAACAACATCATGACGCTTTAGAGTGTGCAGCGCTTCTTGTAAATCAGCGTCATTGATACCTGTAGACTGAGCTAAAGCATCCAGACTTAGCCCCTCTGCGTGAGGTGCAAGTAGTTGCATTATTGCTTGTTGACCCTCAGCACCCCGCGCCGCCTGACCCCAAACCCCTGTGAAGTAGTAGCTTCCCCGTTTGAAAAATTCAGGATCATTGATAACTGCTTCCACATCTTCAACTGTGAAAACTGGGTCACGCGATTGCCCTTGCTCAAAAACAAAGTCATTGTAGCGGCGCACTAGCTGAAAACCCAGCAGTTGCACTAAATATGGTTGACCGTGTGTCAAAGCATAAATTTCATCTAAAGCTTCCGGGATGTAGTCGAGGGGGAAGTCTTCATTACCTGGGTTAGCTAGAATTTGGCGCGTAGCTGCACGTTCTTGAAAGCCGACATGGATGGGGATGACGCTGGCAAAGAATGGTTGGAAGTAGTCTGTTGTCATCTCCTCCAAAGTGTGCAAACCAGCAAAGGCAAAGGCGATTTTAGAACTCATTTGCACCAAACCCCGCAAAAAACCCATAAAGTCGATAGGGATTTTTTTCGCTTCAATCAAATCTTCAATTTTCTCGAACTCGTCTAGGGCGATGATTAACCCACCCTCTAATTTTGCTTCAACCTGTTTTAAATAACGCTCAAAAGTCCGGTAGGGGAGATTTAGTAAATCAGCGTCAGTTGGTGGTGGAAGTTTGACAGCTTGAGAAATTTCATCACTAATTGCTATTAGCACTTCACCTACACCTTGAGGGCTATCTCCCAAACGTAGAAGGTTAACATAAGCTAGCTGTATTGGTGACTCTAAACGGTTAGCAACGTTAACTAAAATAGAGGTTTTGCCCATGCGCCTGTGACCGTAGAGAACTACAGATTGGAGTTGATGATCTATAATCCATAATTCCTCTAGCTGTCTCATCACGTCTTCTCGCCCAACAAACCGCTTGCCCTCAACTGGATTACCTACAATGTAGGGATTGCGTACATGCTCAGTAATTGAATTCTCCTTTAACTTTTCAGCTACTCGTAGCAAAGATTTCTCCCAAGAACTGGCAATTAACCGTACTATTCTGATATCAGCATCTTGAAGTAAATTATTAGTCTTTTCTGAAAGAGTTTTTAATTTCTGCAAAGCTTGATTAAGAGCAAAAAAACGGGATGCAGGAGATGCACTTCGTTGGATGGTACGAGCATCCTGAATGATTGAAACAAGATAATCAAGAGCTTCCCAAGTACTATAGCGGAGTAGAGGTGCTGGAGGAATTGCTGGTGATTGAAGCATAGCAATAGTTACTAATTCATCAGCATCTAAAAAAGTAGCAAGGGTTTGAGCTAAAGTCAACATTTCCTCACCGTAAGGACAAGAGCGAACTTGATAAAAAGCTTTAATCGCCTCTTGAAGACATCCCTTTTCTCTATATTCTTCACCCCAATAGTCATTAATTTTATACAGTTCCCAAAAACCATATAAAGCAGCATGATATGGACTATCAAAACGGATGTTTGAATATGAATCTAGATTTCCTTCCCAAGTATAGCGGAGTTGTTCTAAATGTTCAGATGATAACTGCGATAAGCGTAATAAAAGTTGTTCTGGAGGTGTTTTTGCAAGGGCGCGATTAATAGCCTCAGTAACGGCGAACAATTGAAGACTGTAAGCTAAAACTTGATTGATGTTGTAAAGTCCACTTTCCCAATCATGCAGCAGCCAGTTTGTTAATTGAGATGATAAGGAAGGAAGCCTGAGTGAAGTTATATGAGCAAATATCCTATTTTTTCTGCTAGGAATAAGTTGAGATAGAAGAATATTAATCAGCCAATCATCCAGCCTATATCTTGCTAAGTCCTTTGCTATAAAAAATGCTATAAAGAAATATATTATTAAACCTATGGTGATAATATCCAATGGATATAATCTAAGGAACAATATTATTACAATAATAAAAATTACACGTTTAGCCCAAAGATTTACTAATATTTCGCTAGAATAAAATCCATTATCATTTTTTTTATAGAATAGACTTCTAATAACACCATTTAGAAGACCCAATAGTATACCCAAGGATACACTGTTTTTGGACATGGAAAATAAATAAGTTTTAATTATATTTTCATCAATTGGAACGATTATGTTTTCAGTAAGTACATTTAAAATATAGCCCAGTATTATATTAAAACCTATAAAACTTCCAAGCCAGTGTACTTTGCCTATTTCATAATCTAAGCCAAAAAAAAAGTTATTTAAGTAACCTATACTAAAAAATACACTTATTATGACACTCTGCCAATTAAATGGAAACTTTGTATTTTTAAGAAGAATATTGAGAAAATAGTTACTAAATATTACTAATAGCCAACTTTGTATAGCTAACTGAAGTTGAATATGATTATAACGTTGTTGACTTCTGAAGGTATCCACGTACCACTGCAAAGCTTGCGGAAAGAAAAACACCCAATACAGTAGCCGCAAATAGTCCAACGGATTCCATAAAGACAAAGGTTGTCTAAGATTAGGAGCTAAGTTTAAGCGAGGAACAGAGTGGTTTTGACTCATTGTAGATATTCTACATATTGGGCATAAGTTTGATGGCAGAGTTGCATCAATCGCTGGGGATGACCGTCGCTTTTTTGTACAAGTTGGTTTATTTCTTCCCTAGTAAAACTTACAGAAGTCATACTCAGACGAGATGCAATAAAAGCACGGGCAGTATTTTCGTCCCAAGGTTCAATATTTTCCTCTTGACAAATACCTTCTAATGGTGATGTCTTACCTTGATTGTGATTATCGTTAAACAATTCATTCAATGGTACACGAGCAGCAAGAATCAACCGGAAAAAAGGATCACTCCCCTCAGCTAAACCGCGCAGTTGTTCAAACACATGACGAGAAAAGCCTTTTGAGGTGATATTGCCTACATTATCTGTAGCTAGAATAACTCTACAATTTCGTAAATTGCGGACTAGCATATAGCCTTTACTGTTAGGAATACCAATTTCGTTACACAAAGCACTGTAGAAGTCATCTTCATCATTAACCAAATTCAAGTCTAAAAATACTGCTTGACAAGGCGATTCAACAAAAGTTTTCACTTGTTGGCAAATTCTCCATAGCAGAGAGGATTTACCGAGACCCTTCTTGCCTATAAGAGCAATACTACTACCACTGTTAAATGCTTCAAATATGCGTCGCATTTCTCGTTCTCGTGCAAAGAATTGCTGCGGATTTACTCTGCCTTGTAGGGGAATAAAAGGATTATAATTTTGCTGTGGCAGGGAAGTAGGCTCTGATTTATCTTGTTGAGCTAGATTAGTTGGTTCTACAATTGATTTTTGTAAAGATAAAACTTGTGCATAAAGCTGTTGATATTGATGTTCTATTGGATTGTTAAAATTTCTCTTACTAACTTTTATTCCTATCTCTTCTGTAATCTTTTTGCATAAGTTTGCACCTGCCTCTCTCAAATGTTGTTCGCTGTAATCAACCTGACTAGCAATATCTTTGTAACTTTTATGCTGCCACATTCCTAAAAATAGGCTGGTTTCCAAGTCATTTAAGACTTGCTTATTCTTTTGTACAAACATATTATTAATGAATTCCAATGCTTCTTTTGAGTTCATTCGGCTGACTTGAACTGGCAGAGTAAATTTTCAAATTAGCTATTAGCGTAATACTTTACCCTACAAAGCTACATTTGCCTACTTTCCCTTACAACAATTTAATCACTCAAACTCCCTACTAGCGCCTACCTATAGAGCCTGTGTCTCAAGTGATGATGGTGTTACAGCACAAAAGTTGAGGAGTTTGAGAAATGACAACTTTTAGACAACAGCTTGCACTTGCTCTTATCGCTGCCACCGCCGCCATATTAGCTGCCGGAGTGCCTGACATAATGAGGCTTGGGAAGAAATCTCCTCTAGAGTCATCCTCTGTCACCGCCACTTCTACAACGTGTGATAAAGTTACTGTGGCTAAAGTATGCGTTGATAATCTTACAGTGCAGTTTAATAGCAACGAACCTCAGCAAGTAAAAAATAGCGATCGCATACCTTTAAAAGCCGGAGATACTCTAAGATTATCAAATCTAACCTATTGCATACCATCTAAGGCTTCGGTCAATCGAGTAGAAGTAAAAGTTTATCTGTTTCCAAATGGAGTTGAGAGTTATAAAAATGGACTTTCCACTCCTAGTAACTTCCCGATTAATGCTGCTTGTCATAGTATTGGTAATTTTCAACAAACTTGGATGCTTGAACCAGGACAGCACCGAGTTAGCATACCCATTATCAAATATGTTGGCGGCAACAGAATTGTCGAAAATAGTTTCTACTTTAACTTAGACGTTGGACGGTAATTTCAGTCTTCTATTTAAAAGCAAAAGAAAGTAATAGTTTTATGGCTTACAGCGAGTTTAGTTTAGCTAAAGCAAAACAAGACTTTAGTTTAAGCACATTAGAAAAACGTAATATTTTCGCTGGTGTTTCTGAATTAACGGCAAGTGATTTACTTGTAGAAACACTCAATTATAACCTGGATATTACTTTAGGCAGTAATAGTGAAAAAGCTCGCTCTGAGCTAATTATTGCTCCCATCTTAGTTGATTTACGCCGACAATTACACGAACAAGTTAGTTTATTTTCTGGAGTAGATTTTACTGTCGATAATAGCAAAGGATTAAACGGCACTTGCGATTTTATTATTACTAAATCTCCAGAAATTCTCATTTTGACAGCACCAGTAATTACAGTTGTAGAAGCTAAAAAAGAGAATATTAATGGAGGTTTGGGTCAGTGTGCAGCAGAAATGGTTGCAGCCCAAATCTTTAATGAGCAAGCTGCAACTAAGATTAAAACAATTTATGGCGCAGTTACAACGGGCAGTATTTGGCAATTCCTGAAACTAGAAGAACAAACATTGACCATTGATTTAAGCGAATATTATCTCAAAGATGTGAATAAAATTCTGGGGATTTTAGCCAGTGGTATTTCTCAAGAAGGTTAACAAAATGTCAAACAGCTTAATATCGAATTCGCGGATCTACATAAGCATTTAAAATATCAATTAAAATGCTGGCACTCACAACGATCGCACCAAAAAAGACTAGCACTCCCTGGACTGTGGGATAATCACGATCTGCGATCGCTTGATACAGTCGATTCGCCAACCCAGGCCAAGAAAATGTTACCTCTGTCAAAATCGCCCCACCCAACAAAGAGGCAAAAGTTAACCCCAACACTGTAATTACTGGGATTAGAGCATTCTTTAAGGCATGGGAGGCTAAAATCTTATTTTCACCAATACCTCTGGCTCTAGCGGCTTCTACATAATCGGCTTGCAAGGTTTGTTTTAAATTCACTCGCACAATTCGTTCAAAAATTCCACTCAGCAGAATTCCTAGTGTGAGACTTGGTAGGGCAAGATGGTGCAAAGATGTAAAAAACTGGGTGAAATTTCCACCGAGTAAGCTATCAATTGTATACAATCCAGTCACGGTAGTGGGAGCCGGAAGATTAGGCGGAAAGCGGTTGGAATTGGGAAACCAACCCAGTTGGACTGAGAAAATCAACTGCAAAAGCATTCCCGCCCAAAACATGGGGAGCGCGTAGGTGATAATCCCAAACAAGCGTCCACCAACATCGAAATATGTCCCAGGACGAGAAGCAGAAAGAGTACCAACTGCAATTCCGACGATGAGTGCAACCGCCATACTACATACTGCTAACTCCACCGTTGCGGGGAAGTATTGCCCAATTATGTCCCAAACATTCTGTCCGCGACTCATTAAAGACGTTCCCAAGTCGAAACGCAGTATACTTCCCAAATAATTAAGGTACTGTAGCCACAAAGGAAAGTTTAAACCTAATTGTTTCCGCAATTCTTCTTTAGCTGCTTCTGGCGCACGTCCACCAAGAATTGCATCTGCTGGATCTCCTGGGGTTGCCCTTAGTAAAAGAAAGACAATGGTGATAATTGTTAATAGCTGAAGTGGTGCGAGCAGCAACCGAGAAACTATGTAATATTGTAAAGCTTTAGAACGAGACATATTTTAGTTATTTGTTATTTGTCATTTGTCATTTATATTTTTACAAATGACAAATGACAGAGGACTAATGACTACTTCTTAATTTTCTGGTAAACCAGAATTTGGGTTGGGTTAAGTTGGACGCTACTCACACCTTTTTGGGCAAACACATAGTCTTTGCTTTGCCATAAAGGAACGTAAGGTACATCAGCAATTACTAGCTTTTGAATTTCTGCAAAAATTTTCTGACGCGCTTCGGGATTTAGTTCTTTGCGTTGTTGATCAATTAGTTTATTCATGGCTTCGCTATAGTAGAACGAACCCTGAGTTTGACTGGCTCCATCTTCGCACCCTTTAGCAACTGAACCTTTATCACAAGTCAAAAATGGCTGGACGTAATTATCTGGGTCTAAAAAGTCTGGATACCAATCAAGTAAAGCTCCTGGATATAATCCCTTGGAAATGTCTTTAAAGAAGGCTGGCCCTTCCGCTTGGGTAACTTCAAATTGCAGTATTCCATCCATTTTGACATCTACAAGAGATTTGAGTGTCTGTGCTGCCAAACTACGAGTAGGCGAACTAGAAGGATACCAAATTTGGACTTTTGCCGGATTTTCTTTAGAAAAACCAGCAGTAGTTAACAATTTTTTAGCTTGCTCAAAGTTAGCATCGCCATAAGCATCTTTAAATAATGGCTGGGAAACATTAAACGTCGTCGGAATCATGCTATAAAGCGGATCTGCTTGACCAAGTAACGCCCGCTCATTTAAAAGTGGACGGTCAATTATTGACGCGATCGCTTGTCTAACCTCTAATTTATCTAAAGGCTTTTGATTCCGGTTCAATACCAGATAACTTACTACACTACCTTCAGCTGCGATCGCTTGCCAATTCCCTTTTTTACCACCTTCTTCCAAGCTGCGATTTTGATCTGGCTGTAGCGACAGATAAGCTACATCAATCGCGCCTGTACGGAAAGCATTAAACAAATTAACCGGACTAGTTTGAATTTGGAGGTTAACACCCTTGTTAGCTGGTTTTTCTCCCCAATATTTATCAAAGGCATCAAATCGGATTGAATCAGTACCATACTGCGCTAACTTATAAGGGCCAGTCCCCACAAAGGTATTCGGCTTGAATTTACCTGCACCAAGTTCGTAAGCTTTTGGTGAAAGCGCACATACCCCAGGAAACGCTAGCAGTGAGGGAAAAGCTGCAAAGGGCTTTTTCAGCTTAATGGTTAACTCATACTCGCCTGTAGTTTTCACGGAATCTACTACATCACCGAGTAAGAACGAAGGTTTTCCTTTATTTTGAATAAAGCGGTTGATAGTAAACGCCATTGCTTGGGCGTTGAAAGGAGTCCCATCGTGAAAAACCACTCCCTGACGTAAGGGGATGGTATAAGTTAAGGCATCTTGACTGACTTTCGGTAATGCTGTTGCTAGCTGGGGCTTAATTTCTGTGCTTCCTGGTTCGTAGGTGTAGAGGCGATCGCTCATATTAAACACCAAGCCCAAAGATGCTAACTCATAAGTATCAGCCGGATCAAGGGTTCTCGGCTTTGCTGTTGTGCCTATAGTAATACGACCATCACCTGTAGGGCTATTTACAGAACCCGATGGTGGCGTAGGAGGCTGCGGACGGGGAGCGCAACTAATAACTAAAAATAAACATAGAGAGAACAAAGATAGGAATTGTGTAATCCGACCCCACCGTTTTACGGACAAGGAAAACCAAGTCATACAGTTAAATTTTATGTAATCAGAAGTCAGTGATTGTACTATATTTTTGCTAGTTTTATAGGAATTTTTACAATTACTCACTAATTTACATACTTTTTTATAGCAGATTTTGCTCAAATAGATAAATTATGTGTCATTACTTACGACAACAATAGCCATAACCATGATTCTTATGTAGACGCACAGTAGTTTAATATAAAAATTTCTTTTCCCTTATATCGTTCGCCTTTAAAGTTATCTTGCTTACTTTTTCCATTTTTTTGATCGCCGGTTCTATTAAAGGTATTTATTAATAATTCATCAATATAATTAAGCCAATTATTATTTGCTTTATCTTTTACAAAAAAGATAGACCCACCCCCTGCAAAAGGTTCAGCATAATAGGAGTGAGAAAGAATATGATTAAAAACCAAATTACGAGAATAAAAGTTGTCACCAGGATATCTAAATGGTGAGTTGATACGTTTGTTCCTAATTTCCTAAAGGATTCAT
Organism: Nostoc sp. UHCC 0252; assembly: GCF_034931145.1. Classification (NCBI taxonomy): domain Bacteria; kingdom Bacillati; phylum Cyanobacteriota; class Cyanophyceae; order Nostocales; family Nostocaceae; genus Nostoc; species Nostoc sp. UHCC 0252. The sequence continues at coordinate 150,529 of NZ_JAYGHE010000001.1, forward strand.
ATTATTTTCGTTATTTTTTAACTAAAGTATATACAAATATTTTTATTACTAATTTTAAAATTAGAAAAAGAGTAAATTAGAAACTATCTTGTTATTCCTATGCTAAGTTGCATTTATTTATAAATAACAAATTTTTTCATTAAAAATCGGATAAGAAATCTAAACAATCTCCTTTTTAAATATCATTACATTAGTTATACATAATTAACAAACAATATACGATATCGTAAACAGCAGATTGAAAGTTTAATAGTGAGACTAAGAGCGTGAAGTATTTCTTTCTATCTGAGGGATGGGCAGTTACAAGAGTATGGGCATCAGATGGACTCTGGCAAGTAACTGCATGGCGACGGCAACCAGATATTCAGCGAATGAATATCTGTTTAGTGGAAGAGAACGAATTGCTATGGCTTTATCGAGTTGAAGAAGCCATTTTAACTGTAGAAGTGAAACCTACAATACCAGACACAGCCAGTACTACCATCGGTCAAGTAGTACTCAAGCGTCTGATGAGTGCCGAACAAGTAATTGAACGCTTAAACACAGCTGAGGCTAAGTGTCAACTGCAAAATATCCAGTTGGTGGTTCAGTAGATAGTGGGGAGTAGGGAATAGGCCAAGTAACATAACAACATAATTATTCTTGTTCCCCCACTCTCCACTCCCCACTTAAGGAAAAGATAAGCAAATTTAATCACCGACAGCGATTGGTAGCGAAAAAACTCTGAGATGCTACGCGATCGCATCAATTTACACGCTTGCAAACAATTCCATCAATAGTTACACTTTTTAAAACATTCTCATTTTTTGCTTGGCGGTGGCTACCCTACAAGGTAAACCTCCCGAAGCGAGTAAGCATTGCCTCATCTCCCACACTGTCTGATTTATAAGACTAACTGTGGTAGTACTATGGCTCTGGCAATAACAAAAAACAAGAGGGAGTTTTCTGAGTGGCGAATTTCGTTTCTTAGAATCTCAGTAAGAAAATTGCTTTGTAAACTAACTCATCGAGGAGGAGCGTAGTCGATGGGACTACCCTGGTACCGAGTACATACAGTCGTTCTGAATGATCCAGGACGGCTGATTTCTGTACACCTGATGCACACAGCCTTAGTAGCAGGCTGGGCTGGTTCGATGGCACTCTACGAACTAGCTGTTTTTGACCCTAGCGATCCGATTCTCAATCCCATGTGGCGGCAAGGGATGTTCGTCCTACCCTTCATGTCGCGTTTGGGCGTTACCCAATCTTGGGGTGGTTGGAACGTTACTGGTGGCCCAGCAACTGATCCTGGGTTTTGGTCATTTGAAGGCGTTGCTGCGGCTCACATCGTTCTTTCCGGTCTTTTATTCCTAGCTGCTGTATGGCACTGGGTTTACTGGGATTTGGAACTCTTTAGAGATCCCCGCACTGGTGAACCTGCTCTAGACTTGCCAAAAATGTTTGGCATTCACCTGTTCTTATCTGGTTTACTTTGTTTTGGCTTTGGTGCTTTTCACGTCACCGGGCTATTTGGGCCGGGAATATGGGTTTCTGATGCTTATGGAATAACTGGCGCTGCACAAGCAGTAGCACCAGAATGGGGCCCTGATGGTTTTAACCCATATAACCCTGGTGGCATTGCGGCTCACCACATTGCTGCTGGTGTTGTTGGTATTATTGCAGGCTTATTCCACCTGACAGTCAGACCCCCTGAACGGCTCTATAAAGCCCTACGGATGGGGAACATTGAAACAGTACTTTCTAGCAGTATTGCAGCAGTTTTCTTCGCTGCTTTCGTTGTTGCTGGTACTATGTGGTACGGTAACGCCGCCACACCCATCGAATTGTTTGGCCCTACCCGCTATCAATGGGATCAAAGCTACTTCCGTCAAGAAATTCAGCGCCGCGTCCAAACTGACGTTGCTCAAGGTGCAACCCTTGACCAAGCTTGGTCGCAGATTCCCGAAAAGCTGGCTTTCTATGATTACGTCGGTAATAGTCCCGCTAAAGGCGGTCTATTCCGTACAGGGCCGATGGTGAAGGGTGATGGCATTGCTCAATCTTGGCAAGGTCACGCCGTATTCAAAGATTCCGAAGGACGGGAATTGACCGTGCGTCGTCTCCCCAACTTCTTTGAAACCTTCCCAGTGATTTTGACCGATGCTGATGGAGTTATCCGCGCTGACATTCCATTCCGTCGGGCAGAATCTAAGTATAGCTTCGAGCAAACTGGTGTCACTGTCAGCTTCTATGGTGGCAATCTGAATGGTAAAACCTTTACAGAACCAGCTGATGTGAAGAAGTATGCCCGTAAAGCTCAAGGCGGCGAAATCTTTGAATTTGACCGGGAGACCTTGAACTCTGATGGTGTATTCCGCACAAGTCCTAGAGGTTGGTTTACCTTTGGACATGCCGTATTTGCTCTGCTGTTCTTCTTTGGTCATCTCTGGCACGGCTCTCGGACAATCTACCGAGACGTATTTGCCGGTGTTGACGCCGATCTAGAAGAACAAGTTGAGTGGGGTCTGTTCCAGAAAGTGGGTGACAAATCAACCCGCCGGAAAGAAGCTCTCTAAGAGACTGGGGACTGGGAACTGGGGACTGGGGACAAGGAAAAAGTTTTCCCAATCCCTAATACCCAGTACCCAGTCCCTAATCCCTCATTACTAGCTGGATAGGCAGGAACTAATAATATGGAAAGCGTTGCGTACATCTTGATTTTTACTCTGTGTATAGGTACTATCTTTTTTGCGATCGCATTTCGAGAACCCCCTCGCTTTGAGAAACCAAAAGATAAGTAGATCCTATTTACCAGACCTTTAACTTGATTTAAAGAAGTTAATATCCGTTGCTACCATACTTAGTAGCAACGGATATTATTATGTTTGTCCTTTGTCCTTTACCAATGACAAATGACCAATGACCAATGACTAATCATTTTAATATTGTGATATAATTTCCAATCTTGGGAGTAGATATGTGTTAATACTAGCTTTTCTGCGCTAGGATGAAAAAGGATGTTTTGTGTAAGCTGCCATAGAACTGCTTGCATACTGCACTACGCCTGTCACACAACCTTTACGGAGACTAGAACCAGGAACAAATCAGCATGGTCAATCAGAATTTAACCGCTACAGAAATTGGATTCACTCACGAAGATTTCGCTGCTCTACTTGACAAATACGATTATCATTTTAGCCCTGGGGATGTTGTCCCAGGAACAGTTTTCAGTATAGAGCCGCGCGGCGCTCTGATTGACATTGGTGCTAAAACCGCAGCATATATACCTATACAAGAAATGTCTATTAACCGGGTTGATAGCCCGGAAGAAGTCTTACAGTCAAACGAAACGCGAGAATTTTTCATCCTTACCGATGAAAACGAAGATGGGCAATTAACCCTTTCCATTCGCCGTATTGAATATATGCGGGCTTGGGAGCGTGTGCGACAACTGCAAGCAGAAGATGCTACCGTCCGTTCTGGCGTGTTTGCAACTAATCGCGGTGGTGCATTGGTACGGATTGAAGGATTACGTGGCTTTATCCCCGGTTCTCATATCAGTACTCGCAAACCTAAAGAAGAATTGGTAGGCGAAGAACTACCATTGAAATTCCTAGAGGTTGATGAAGAACGTAACCGCTTAGTTCTATCTCATCGTCGGGCGCTGGTTGAGCGGAAGATGAACCGCCTAGAAGTCGGCGAAGTAGTAATTGGTACAGTTCGTGGGATCAAACCCTACGGTGCTTTCATCGATATCGGCGGCGTGAGTGGTCTACTACACATTTCTGAAATTTCTCACGAACATATTGATACACCTCATAGTGTGTTCAATGTCAATGATGAAGTGAAAGTTATGATCATTGACTTGGATGCGGAAAGGGGTCGGATTTCCCTATCTACCAAGCAGCTAGAACCCGAACCCGGCGACATGATTAAAAACCGGGATTTGGTTTACGATAAGGCAGAAGAAATGGCTGCTAAGTATCGTGAACAACTGCTAGCCAAGCAACAAGGTGCTACTGCTGCGGCTGCTGCACCTGCGGATGTTTTAGCAGAAGAAGATATTCCACCAGCAACAGAACTTGATGACGAGATTCCAGCAGCAGCAGAAATTGAGGAAGAAACTCCAGTAGTTGCGGAAATGCAAGAAGAGATTCCAGCAGCAACGGAAACTGAAGAACAAATTCCAGCAGCAACGGAAATTCAAGAAGAGATTCCAGCAGCAACGGAAACTGAAGAACAAATTCCAGCAGCTATTGAAGAATAATACATTTTATAGTTTTACTTGTTTTTAAGTAAGAGTATTAAATCATTGTATAAAGAGGGTTTTTCCCTCTTTTTTTATGTGGAAAATTGGGAAGAGACGCGATTCATCGCCTCTGTACAAGGAGTTAGGAATATTAATTAAATAAGTGAGGCAAATGTTGTGGCGACTATTAAATGTAGAAATATCATTTTTGATAATATCCAGGCAATTTTGTTTGACAAAAACGGTACTTTAGAAGATTCTGAAACTTATTTGCGATCGCTAGCACAAAAGGCAACAAGATTAATAGATGCCCAAATCCCTGGAACTGGGGAACCTCTATTAATGGCATTTGGCATCAATGGCAATTTTCTAGATCCGGCGGGTTTGATATCGGTAGCGAGTCGCCGCGAAACAGAAGTTGCAGCTGCGGCATATATTGCCGAAACGGGAAAAGGATGGTTTGAATCCCTAAAAATAGCCCGTCAAGCTTTGGATGAAGCGGAGAAATACATTGAAAAAACTCCTTCACCGCTATTTGTGGGTAGCTTAGAATTGTTGAAATATTTACGGGAAGGGGGGTTGAAACTCGGTATCCTCTCAGCTGCAACAACCGATGAAGTGAATAAATTTGTCGCGCATCACCAATTAAGTGATTATATCGAGTTGGAAATGGGAGTTGATGAGGGGCCGAGTAAACCAGATCCAGTGCTATTTTTGCAAGCTTGCCAAGCTTTGGAAGTTGAACCAGGCGCTACCTTAATGGTGGGTGATGCAGTTGGTGATATGCAAATGGCGCGTAATGCCAAAGCCGCAGGTTGTATTGGTATCACTTGGGTAGGTCAGTCAGATAATGTGCGAGGTGCGGATGTGGTGATTAATCAACTTGATGAAATCCAGATTATAGAAGATTAGCGCATTGGTGACTCATATCAAGTTCGGGTGATTACTTGTAATAAAACTTCTCAATGTAGTAGCGCGGCAAGCTTAATTTGTTGGGTTGAGTAATCATAGAATAGTTTTGTTTAGGACTTTTTAGGTTTTTTGAACCAAATATTTTAAGCTTGCCGCGCTGCTAGTAGTTGCGAAGAACTTATTTTACTAATTACTAACTTCTCGACCACTCATCAATAATAGTCAAAATTCTTTTTTCAGCCAAGTTTTTAACAGATTTTACTACATCACGATAATCTTCAAATTTTTGCTTTGGCTTTTTATGTCGAGCATCTTCTATAGCTTTAGCGAGTTTTTCTGCGTTAGGAATTCTAGCGCGTTGTAATTTTATAGATAATTCGTCTTTATCTAAAGAGTTTAACAAACTAAGTGGATTACTCTGTTCACCCTTTTGGGGAATAAGGTTTTCAAGTTGCTTGAACTGATTTTCTATTCTCTGTCTTTCTTGTATAAATTCTGACTTAAATTCATTTAATTGCTTCTCAAGACGTAATTCTAAATTTGCTAAACGCGGTTCTAATTTTGTTGTTTCAGGTTGTGGTCTTACTTGTCCAGCAGAAGAATCAATTCTTTGGAGAGATGCAACTTGCTTTAGTACTAAATCCTCTAATTTTGGAGCGATAACAAAGGCATTAACCATTTCAGCTTGCCGAGGATTTTTTTCTCGCGCCCTGACAGCAGCATAATATTCAAAATGTCCATCAACTACCGTATAACTCTCTACTCCCGTCACTTTTACAACCAATGGTCTGATAATTCCTCCAGTTTCTATAATTATGTCTGCAAGATTTTCTAAGTCAGCCTCTGAAAAATTTGATCGAGGTTCGTTAGAAGTAATACTTTTTACATCTACTAAAGAGAAATTCATCATTTATTTAATCCTATTCCTATTAAAACTTCATCTGCTAGAATTTCAAATTCCATAGCAGATTTTTGAGCATCTGATTTTACTTCTTCTGCATATTTAACAACAGATTTGGGATCAGGATATTCTAAATCTCCAACTGTTATAGTCTGATTCATGCATTCAGATAGCACGGTTCTATCATAAATCACTGCTTCCATCAAAGGCAGATCGTAACGTTCTGAAATTACGCTCCTTTGTTTAGGAAAAGTATATTGTAAAAATTTAGAATTAGTAGATATTTTTGAAGCTAGGATACCCATCAATATAATGTGTGATTTTCCTATCATTTCTCTAAATTCATTAACTTCTACAATAAAGTTTTTGACACTTAATAATCCTTGATTTGCAAATGGTTTTAAATCTGAAGGAATTATCAGGTAATCAGCAGCGACAAGTGCAACTTTTGCATATAAATCTCTGGATGGAGGTGTATCAATAATAACAATGTCATATTCTTGCTCTACTTTTTTTAATTTCGTAACTAACCTAGTCTTACTAGCATCAATTTGATTAAGTTTATACTGTCCTTCTATTAAATTAATATGTGCAGGAATAACATCTAATTCAGGATTGTTAAAGTAATGTGATTTTCGAGTGACATCGGGTATTAAATAAAAATCACCTGACTCTAATAAATGATAGATATTAGAGTCTCGTAAATCATCATCTTCATCAAATTGAAATTTGATTAATCCTGTCGCAAAAGTAGTATTTGCTTGGGAATCTATATCAATTAACAGTACCCTTTTACCTTTTTTACTCAATGCTGCTGCAAGATTGACTGCAACAGTAGTTTTACCAACGCCGCCTTTATTGTGGTAGATTGCAATTGTTTTCATTGAATGTTGCCTCTTTGTTTCGAAACTTAAATTATTTTTTATTTGAACTTCTGGTTTATCTACTAACTCTCCTTCTTTCAGACTTTCTCTACCAATTAAATCTTTAATATTTTCTAATTTCGTTTCAACTTCTTTCCCAGAACATTGAAATATTAACTGAATATCAGTATGTAATTTTTGATAAATTCTAATCTCTTTGCCATTAGTCAGTAATCCGTATCTGACATTCAAACTGGTTAAATAATGCCTGAGTCGGAGGACATGATTATTTAAGTTTTGTTTGGGATGCTTTGCCTCCATGACAACACTCAATGGCGAATTGGCATCTAAGACAAAAGGAATCACCTGTGCGGCAAATGCTAAAAAATCTAAGCGGATGCTACCAACGGCAACCTCTTGATGCCAGGTGTCAGGAGTATAACCTAGCTGTGGTAGCAAATATTGCACTATGAGTTTGCTTTCAACTTCGCTTTCGTTACGGCATAGCTCAGGATTAAAAGGCAATATTTTTCTACCTCTAAATAATTATTGGACTTGGGACAAAACCTTATATTTGCTAGATTATGCCATAGCCTTAATTGTTTTGAGTGATATAAATCACTTAAAAAATTTAAACAAAAGTTAGTACTTTTGCTGATAAAATAAGCGATTACGAGAGCTAGCTATACTCAAAATTAATAAGGTACTATGTATTTACCCATTATCCTTGTAAATGGGTAGAATCAAAGTGTTTACCTATTCGCGCTAAAGGTTTTGGCTACTGTATCTTGTCCCCACTGCCATCAACTCGTTGATAGTCAAGCTATTAGTTGTCCCTATTGCCGGACTACACTCAAAGCTTACGGTCATCCCGGTATTCCATTGCACCGCGCCACTGGGGGCGGGTATCTGTGCGACACTTGCACCTATCACGCTGATGATACTTGCAATTTTCCTCAGCGTCCTTACGCCAAAGATTGTACCCTCTACCAAAATATTGAAGAGACAAAGTTAGAGTTAAAACAGCAGGGTTACACTAACAGTTTTGCTGTAACTGTGAAAACTTGGGTAAAACGCAATCAGGCTTTGCTGTTGCTATTAGGTTTATTATTAGTCTGTTTTTTGTTCGTGATATTAAGACCTTGATTTGTTTTTTGTAGGGAGTGGGGAGATGAGGGAGAAATAATAACTAATGCCCCATGCCCCATCCCTAATGCCCAATCCTTCAAGCTGTAGTGATTTTGGATGCTTCTGCAATAGCTTCAACTTGTATCGGTGGCGCTTTTTCCTCAAAGGCGGCTAAATCAAACCAAAAAGTTGTGCCAATGCCGACTTCGCTCACTAGATGGACTTTACTACGATGTCTGTCGATAATATTTCTGACAATCGATAATCCTAAACCCGTGCCTTCTAGGGTGTGAACTCGGTTTTCTACGCGAAAGAAGCGTTCAAAAATTGAGTGTTGATCTTCTGTGGCGATGCCTATTCCAGTATCGGAAATTTCAATCCGCACTGGAGAAGATTGGGTGTGATTGGGCTTAAAATCTAGCTGGTAGGCGCGGATTGCCACTTTACCACCGGCTTGGGTAAATTTAAGGGCATTACCAATTAGGTTGCCAAACACTTGTACTAATAGATCATAATTACCCATTACCAGGGGCAAATTAGCAGCAACTTCCTGAACAAGTTCAACACCTTTATCTTTTGCATTGAGTTGGTAAGTACGCAAGGTTTGTTCGATCGCTTGGGCTAAATCCACTCCATCGAAGTTATACTGACGACCAGATTCGAGTTTTGATAAATCTAAAACATCGTTAACTAACCGGGTTAGGCGATCGGTTTCATGGTTCACTGTTTGCAGAAACTCTTGCCGTTCTTCTAATCCTAAGTCTTCGCCGTAGTCGTGCAGGGTTTCAATATAGGTTTTGATGTTAAATAAAGGTGTTCGCAGTTCGTGAGAAACGTTGCTGATAAATTGACTTTTTGCATCGTTTAATTCCACCTCACGAGTTATATCTTGGACGGTAATCGCAATACCTTTGATGCTTTCTCTTTGCAGGTTGAGTACTGTGGTCAAAAGAATGCGGATTGTCCGTTGGGTGGGTTGGTTAAGAAAAATGCGGAATTCGGCGCTTTCACATTCGCCTGCTGCCATTTCGTACAGTGTCCCAGTGATTTCCATCTGTACTGCTGGCGGTAAGTTATGCAACAAATTGCAGCCGACGACATCAGCAGTTTCCCAACCAAAAATTCGCCGCGCTGTGGGGTTAACTAATATCACCTGCATGTTGTTATCAATCAACACAGCACCATCTGCGATCGTAGAAACTAGGGTTTCTAGCTTGGCTTTTTCTGCGGTCAGTTCCTCAATATTCTGTTCTTCATAGCGCTCTAATCGCTCTGCCATCTCATTAAAGCTTAAAATTAATTCCCCTAGTTCGCCTCCTAAAGGTAAATTAATGCGCTGCTTGAAATTCCCGGTAGTAATTTGCTTTACCCCCACTAGTAGTTCTTTGATTGGCTTAGTGATGGTCAAGGCGTTAATCACTCCTGCCAAAATCACCATTACCCAAATGGTGATAAAAACAGCAATGGTGACATCGCGGGTAAAATTGGTGGAAATAATTGCGGTCTGATTGGGGTTGATGCCGATCGCTAATACACCTAAGTACTTTTTATTAACGATTAGAGGAATGAATACATCGGTAACTATCCCATCTGGGGTTGTATGTTGCCGCACCATTGGCTTTTCGCCATCACCAGGGTAATCTTCTGGTAGTTGGATTCGCCGTTTAATGGTGAGGGAGTTTTCTACCTCTGCTTCCCAAAAAGGTATGCCAAAAAAGATTTCTCCATTTTCATCAGCGTAAAGCATATAACGCACGCTAGAGGTGCTGCTGTAGAAGCGTTGAGAAAATTGGGCAACCTCTGTCAGATTATTGTCAGCAATTAGGGGAGCAACATTGGCAGCAAGCAGCAGCCCCAAGTCACGCCCGAAGCGGGTGTCATTCATCCGCGCATCTTGCTGAATCGTATTCACAGCCCAGAAAGTTAGACCACTCATCACCAATGAAACCACTAATGTGGCTACAGCCAGCAGTTTGGTCTGGAGTGTGAACTCAGACCACCAACTTGCGATCGCATCTCGAATTGTTTTTAACAGAGTTAGCATCTTAAATAAAGTTGTTAGTAGTCTTTGTTATAAAGCCCAACAACTAAAAAATTAACAGTTAATTCGACAAATATGTTAGGGAAGGGGGAATGGGGAATGGGGCATTGGGCATTAGGAATAACTCCTAACTACTGTACAGACGCGATTAATCCCGTCTCTTAACTCTATGACCGATATCTCTCCGGTAATATATGCCCTCAAACTGAATATATTTGATTGCAGCGTAGGCTTGGGCGATCGCTTGCTCAAAATTTTCTCCAATTCCAGTCACATTTAATACTCGACCCCCATCTGTCACTATTTCTTGTTGCTGGTTCAACTTCGTACCTGCATGAAATACTGTTGCTCCTGTTGCCTCTGCCTCAGTAATGCCAGTAATCACCAGCCCTTTCTCATATTCTCCTGGATAACCACCTGAAGCTGCAACGACAGTGGCAGATGCTCCCCCTTTCCAAGCAATGGGCGGCAATTCACTTAATCGTTGCTGCACACAGGCTAGAATCAATTCTTCTAGGGGTGTTTCTAATAATGGCAAAACCACCTGAGTTTCGGGATCGCCAAAGCGACAGTTAAATTCCAAAACCTTCAAGTCGCCATTGGGTGCAATAATTAACCCAGCATACAGTACACCTCTGTAGTCAATGCCTTTTGCTCGTAAGGTTGCGATCGCTCTTTCTAAAACTTCTGTTTGAATACGTGCCATCAACTCTGACGTAGCGATGGGTGCTGGGCTGTATGCTCCCATCCCGCCAGTATTTTCGCCAGTATCGCCGTCACCAATCCGCTTATGGTCTTGAGCTGGCAGTAAAGGTCGAATTGTTAACCCATCGGTTAACGCTAAAACTGATACCTCTTGCCCAATTAAACATTCTTCAATGACAACAAATTCGCCAGCACTGCCAAATTGCCCCTGAAAAATTGCATCAACGGCGCTTTCCGCCTGTGCAACCGTTTCAGCCACCGTTACACCCTTACCAGCCGCCAAGCCATCAACTTTGACGACAATTGGCGCTCCCGTAGCTCTTACATAAGATTTTGCTGCTGCTGCCTCCGTAAATACCGCACACTGCGCCGTTGGAATGCCTGCTTCTTGCATCAGGGCTTTTGCCCAAGCTTTACTTGCTTCAATTTGCGCTCCTGCTCTGACTGGCCCAAATACCATCAATCCTTTGTTTTGGAGGTAATCTGTGATTCCCTTTGCCAAAGGGACTTCTGGCCCAACTATTACCAGACTGATCCCATTTTCTAGAGCATATCGGCTTATGCCTTCAAAATCATCTACTGCTAGGGGCAAGTTCTGGCAACGTTCCATAGTTGCTGTGCCTCCATTCCCTGGTACACAGACAACTTGTTCGATTTGCTTAGATTGCAACAGTTTCCATGCCAGAGCGTGTTCACGCCCTCCATTACCTACGACTAAAACTTTCACTGATTTCCTCGTGCGTCCCTTGCGAAACGAGAATTCCCTATTCGGCTCTCGCGGATCAATTTTTTCACCAATTATCACACTTGTGCAAGCCCCTTCATGACTAGAACAGGCAAGGGCAGGGGAGAAAGAATTATCTAATCAGTTTTAAGTCCATCCTGTTGTTGGAATTTCAACTGTGCGTCTTCTTAAGATTCAATTTTGTCAACTAAATTTATTAACAGCAAAAACTCAATAATTATACTAGCATAAATAAAATTCTAAGTATATCTATTTAAGTAATGATTGTGTTTACAACAGTACAATAATTGATTAAAAAATCAAGCTTAAGTAATGACGATTATTGATTATAAGTACTAACCTGTGAATATAGAAATTTATGAAAATATCAAAAAATAGTCAACATGGCTAAAATTATCGTTACTGGATCTGCCGGCTTTATTGGTTCTCACCTTGTAGACATATTGCTACAACAAGGAGAAGAAGTGATCGGGATTGATGAATTCAATGATTACTACGATCCGATGTTAAAGCGTAAGAATATTGCGTATTTACAATCCTCACCTGGCTTTACATTAATTGAAGCAGATATGCAATTTTTAGATTGGCAGGAACTCTTAAAAGATGTTGATGTAGTTTATCATCAAGCAGCACAAGCGGGTGTCAGAGCGAGTTGGGGTAAAGCTTTTCGAGGTTACACAGAACGAAATATTAATGCTACACAAGTTTTGCTAGAAGCAGCCAAAGATGCTAAAAACTTGAAAAGATTAGTGTTTGCTTCTTCGTCAAGCGTATATGGTGATGCAGAAACATTACCCACTCACGAGGAAATTTGTCCTCAACCTGTTTCTCCTTACGGTATTACTAAGCTAGCGGCTGAAACTTTGTGCAGACTGTATCATAAAAACTTTGGTGTGCCATCTGTATCATTGCGATATTTCACAGTTTATGGGCCTAAACAGCGCCCAGATATGGCATTCCATAAATTCTTTAAATCGATTTTGCAAGATGAAGCGATTCCTATTTATGGCGATGGACAGCAAACGCGAGAGTTTACCTTTGTTAGTGATGTCATCGCCGCCAATTTAGCTGCCGCCACCGCACCCGAAGCAGTGGGAGAAATACTGAATATCGGTGGTGGTAGTAGGGTGGTTTTAGCAGAAGTCTTAGATACGATTGAAGAAATTGTTGGGAAACCCATCAAAAGAAACCACATAGAAAAAGCGATGGGAGATGCCCGTCACACTGCTGCTGATGTATCTAAAGCGCAAAAAGTTCTCGGATATCAGCCAAAAGTCTCTCTAAGAGAGGGTTTGACACAAGAATGGCAGTGGATTAAGTCGTTGTATTAAAGGGAAGGAGGAAGGAGGAAGGGGGCAGGGGATAGAAGAAATCCTTTGTATGTGATTTTGAGTCCAGCATTTTGTACCTGACTTACTTACAATCTGCTGTATGCAGAAGAGATGCAGCAAATTTCGTTTTAATCGTCAGCATCCGCTCCCTATCCCCACCCTAGCGAGAGTTGTTCGAGGGTGGGGACTTCTGTGAGTTATTAAAAGAGCAGGAGAGTTAGCAACTAGTTGAAATCTTGTGAACCTTTATGCTTAAAATTGCACAAGAGGTTTGTTTAGCATCTACTGACAGCTAAAGTTAACCCTTTGCAGGACTCTCATAAGCAATGCTGACTGAAATTTTACCTTTCCGCTTTGAGTTAAATACGATCGCGATCGCCGGAGCGAGTTTGTGGTCATTGGCGCTATATCTAGGTTTTGCCTCAGTTAATCAATGGGTAATCGAACAACTCAACCGTTGGTTTAACTTTGCCGAGCGATCGCTTTATACTAGTCAGACAGAGTTTGAAAAAACTCGTAAGGCCAGAGAATCCCAAAATGCTTTCTACGCTTCATTATTTAGCATTGTGCCCTTTTTGGTAGTCGGCGCTTTATGCAACTGGGGATTGGAAATTAGTTTAGGCGAGAGTTGGGGAATTAGTACAGGTATATTAGCTTGTATGGGCGCTGGCATTTATGAACTTGGGCGCAGGGATGGCGAATCTTCCGATTAATGTAGAGAGCGGAAAAGGAAAGACTCACTGCAATTTCTCCTCCCCTGCTCCCCCTACTTTCCAATTTCCTCACCAACAATCTCTGCAATCTTCTGGGCTGCACCACTTTCACCGCGAATCTTACGGAGTTTGGCGCGGATATCGTCCAATTTTTCTGGATGGGCTAAAAAGTCTACGACCATTTCTCCAATTTCTTGCGGTTGAAGTTTACCCATAAGTTCTGGCACTATCTCTTGCTGTGCCCAGATATTTGGCCATGCTAATAAACCTTTGCGCCTCACAAATCTCAGGAATAACCAATTAATCACGTTGGTAAAGGGCGTACCTACCACTGGGAGATTTGCCAACAACCCAGGTAAACCATCCCAAGCACGCATGGCATCAAGTTGCTGTGTTGGCAGCAAAACAATCATTGGCACTCCTAAAGCACCGAGTTCGGCGGTGTTTGCCCCCACTGTAGTCAAGCAGATGCAGCATTGGGATAATAAGTGATATGCAGGGTTTTCTTGCCACAGTTCCACAGTTAAGCCTGTTGTTGTTTTGAGCAATGCCTTTCCTTTAGCATCCTTTGGGACAATTAAGGAAGCGCCACCAAAACCGAAGATTTCAGCAACAGGGTTCTTTTGAGGATCAGCAAAACTAGCTAAAGTTTGTAAATCCAATGTTGGGGCTACGGGAATTACAAATTTGGTTTGGGGTCTTTTTGTATGAACGTATTCGGCAATACCTAGACATAATGGCACTCCTTGGGCTAATTTTGCTGCTTTTGATCCAGGGAGTAAACCAATAATTGGGGAGTGGGGAGTAGGGAGTAGGGAGTAGGCAGTGCTGACTTGTTCTTGTGCTTCTAACATTAAATCACCGACAACGGTGAATTTGTGAGCATATTTTTGGGAGACATCGGCAGCAACTTTAGGTTTCATTACGCCAAAGCGATTAATCCACTTATGCCAACGGGCTTCCCATTCAGCGTAAACTACTGTGCGATATCCCAGCTTTTTGCCTATGACTACGGGGAAAATTTGATCGCCACCGAGGAAAACAACTACACCGTGACTTCTCCAGTCCCAATTTTCAAAAGTTTTACCCCAAAGCAAAAATTGCCAAAAATGCTCTGCTCCTTGTACTCTATCTACTTCTGGGTAAGAAAGTGCGATCGCAGCTTCTTTTCCACTAGCATTTGAGCAAGGCGATAATACTACACTGATTCTCACTTGATTTCGGTCATCGCCGAATTTTTGCCGTAACGCTCTTACTACTGGGCGCACCCAGGTTGTTACCTCTCCAGGGCCATTGGATAGGATGAGAATATCTACTTGAGTCATTAGTTAATCGTATATTCGGCAAGTTAGCGATCGCTTAAAGGGCAAGAAAAGCTCTAATCCAATACAATACTAGTTGCTTTTATAATTATCTAAATTTTAAATTATTTAATCCATCTTCCAAAGAATCTAAATATTGAGAAGCTGGAATATTTATGCTAATCAAAAATAATAACTGATTATTTATATTAGTCATATTAAGAACTGCTTTATCAGGCAATAAATCTAAGACTGAAACCTTTATCTACTGATTTTTATACCCGGCATCGTGGAATTAAATTGCTAAATAGCTATTTAACTATTAATAGAAAGTATTACAAAAAATTTACAAATAAGTGAGCGGATACTTTTAAACATAGTCAACAATTACAAAGAAATATTTCGTTTTTTATATCGATTTGTGTCAGATACACGATAAAATGCCCACTGGGCAAGCGTTTTCTGATAAAAAACACATATTGCCTAAATATCACAAAGTTACCTGTGGCTGATGATGCCGCTAGGAACTTACTTCAGAGAACACGCATCAAAGGAGCCGAAGAAGCATGTTCACACACGTCAAGTCCACCATTAGACACATTGCGCCTGATAACTTACGCGGACGTAGTTTAATCAAGGTGGTCTATGTCGTGCTTGAGTCCCAGTACCAGAGCGCATTGTCGCAAGCCGTTCGCACGATTAACGCGAACAATCCCAACTTGGCGATTGAAATTAGCGGGTACTTGATTGAGGAACTCCGCGACCCTGAGAACTATGACGAGTTCAAACGAGAAATTGAGAGTGCGAATATCTTCATCGCTTCCCTCATTTTCATCGAAGACTTAGCACAGAAAGTAGTAGCAGCAGTAGAACCACACCGCGATCATCTGGACGTTTCTGTTGTCTTTCCCTCAATGCCAGAGGTAATGCGCCTAAGTAAAATGGGCAGCTTTTCCTTGGCACAGTTGGGTCAGTCAAAAAGTGCGATCGCCCAATTCATGCGGAAACGCAAAGAAAAATCCGGTGCAGGATTCCAAGATGGGATGCTGAAGCTTTTGCGAACCCTGCCGCAAGTGCTGAAATTCCTTCCAATGGACAAGGCACAGGATGCGCGAAATTTCATGCTCAGTTTTCAGTATTGGCTAGGTGGTTCTCCAGAAAATCTGGAAAACTTCTTACTGATGCTAGCTGATAAATATGTATTTAAAGGTTTAGAAAAACAGAATTTTGCACCTTCTACTTATGAACAGCCGGTGGTTTATCCCGATTTAGGGATTTGGCATCCTTTGGCTCCCAATATGTTTGAAGATGTCAGAGAGTACCTCAATTGGTATACAGCTCGTAAGGATATTTCTAGCGATCTAAAAGATCCCCTAGCTCCTTGTGTCGGGTTAGTATTGCAACGCACTCACCTAGTTACAGGGGATGATGCCCATTATGTAGCAATGGTGCAAGAGTTGGAAGCACTAGGCGCAAGGGTACTACCTGTGTTTGCTGGTGGTTTGGATTTCTCCAAGCCTGTTGAGGCTTACTTTTATGAACCAAATACCAACACACAGTTAGTAGATGCAGTGATATCGCTGACTGGTTTTGCTCTAGTGGGTGGCCCAGCCAGACAAGACCATCCCAAGGCAATTGAAGCACTCAAACGCTTAAATCGTCCTTATATGGTGGCGTTACCCTTAGTATTCCAAACCACAGAAGAGTGGATGGATAGCGATTTAGGGTTACATCCGATTCAAGTAGCTTTGCAAATTGCGATTCCTGAATTGGATGGGGCAATTGAGCCGATTATCTTATCGGGTAGAGATGGAACTACAGGCAAAGCGATCGCACTGCGCGATCGCGTTGAAGCTGTAGCCGAACGTGCCTTAAAATGGGCGAACCTCCGCCGTAAACCGAAGCTTGATAAAAAAGTCGCCATCACTGTTTTCAGTTTCCCGCCAGATAAAGGCAACGTTGGAACCGCAGCTTACTTGGATGTATTCGGATCAATTTACGAGGTAATGAAAGCCCTCAAAAATAACGGCTACGACTTACCCGAATTGCCAGAATCCGCCGAAGCGTTGATGCAAGAAGTCATCCACGATGCACAGGCGCAGTACAACAGCCCGGAACTCAACGTTGCTTACAAAATGTCGGTTCCTGAGTATGAGGCGCTAACACCCTACTCGCAACGCCTAGAGGAAAACTGGGGGCCACCTCCCGGACATCTCAACAGCGATGGACAAAACTTACTGATTTATGGTAAGCAATTCGGTAACGTCTTCATCGGTGTACAACCTACATTTGGTTACGAAGGCGATCCGATGCGGCTGTTATTCTCCCGTTCAGCTAGTCCTCACCACGGTTTTGCTGCTTACTATACTTACCTAGAGCAAGTTTGGAAAGCTGATGCTGTACTGCACTTTGGTACACACGGTTCCTTGGAATTCATGCCAGGTAAACAGATGGGGATGTCTGGTGATTGTTATCCAGATAACTTAATTGGCTCAATTCCCAACCTGTATTACTACGCAGCTAATAATCCCAGTGAGGCGACAATTGCCAAACGTCGGAGTTATGCCGAAACAATTTCTTACTTGACACCGCCGGCAGAAAATGCGGGTTTGTATAAAGGTTTGAAGGAACTCAGCGAATTAATTGCTTCCTACCAAACCTTAAAAGATAGTGGACGAGGTGTTTCCATTGTCAACAGCATCATGGATAAATGCCGGATCGTGAATCTGGATAAGGATATTCACCTGCCAGAAACCGATGCCAGAGACATGAATGCTGATGAGCGGGATAATATTGTTGGCAACGTCTACCGCAAGTTGATGGAAATCGAGTCGCGGTTGTTGCCTTGTGGGTTGCACGTTATTGGTAAACCGCCAAGTGCAGAAGAAGCGATCGCAACTCTCGTCAACATTGCTAGTCTAGATCGTCAAGAAGAAGGAATTCAAGGCTTGCCGGGAATTATCGCTAACAGCCTTGGGCGTAACATTGACGATATTTACCAAAATAACGACAGAGGCATTTTAGAAGATGTCCAGTTATTGCAAGATATCACCTTGGCAACCCGTGCAGCAGTTACCGCCCTTGTCCAAGAGCAAATCGACGCGGAAGGACGAGTTTCTTTAGTTTCCCGGTTGAATTTCTTCAACATGGGCAAAAAAGAACCTTGGGTAGAATCATTGCATAAAGCAGGTTATCCCAAAGTCGATAGCGCCGCCTTAAAACCCCTATTTGAGTATTTGGAATTCTGCCTAGAGCAAGTTTGTGCCGACAACGAACTCGGAGCATTACTCAGAGGCTTGGAAGGTGAATACATCCTACCCGGCCCTGGTGGCGATCCCATCCGCAACCCGGATGTATTGCCCACAGGTAAGAATATCCATGCTTTAGATCCGCAATCCATCCCAACAACGGCAGCAGTACAATCAGCTAAAATTGTCGTAGATCGCCTTTTGGTACGTAACAAGGCTGAAAATGATGGAAAATGGCCAGAAACCATTGCCTGCGTCCTTTGGGGAACCGATAACATCAAAACTTACGGTGAATCCCTAGCGCAAATTATGTGGATGGTGGGCGTGCGTCCAGTTCCCGATGCTTTGGGACGGGTGAACAAGTTGGAATTGATATCTTTAGAAGAGTTGGGACGACCCAGAATTGATGTGGTAATCAACTGTTCTGGTGTATTCCGCGACTTGTTCATCAACCAAATGAACCTGCTAGACCAAGGCGTGAAGATGGCAGCCGAGGCAGATGAACCCTTAGAAATGAACTTTGTTCGCAAACACGCTTTGCAGCAAGCTGAAGATATGGGAATTAATCTGCGTCAAGCAGCGACGCGCGTTTTCTCCAACGCTTCTGGTTCCTACTCGTCAAATATCAACTTGGCAGTAGAAAACAGCACTTGGGATAGCGAAGCCGAGTTGCAGGAAATGTATCTCAACCGGAAATCCTTCTCCTTCAATTCCGATAACCCCGGAATCATGGACGAATCCCGGCAGATTTTTGAAAGTACATTGAAAACTGCTGACGCAACTTTCCAAAATCTCGATTCTTCCGAGATTAGCTTAACGGACGTTTCCCACTACTTCGATTCCGATCCTACTAAGCTGGTGGCAAGTCTGCGGGGTGATGGTAAAAAACCAGCATCTTATATTGCAGATACAACCACAGCTAACGCCCAAGTACGGACATTATCAGAAACCGTGCGTTTGGATGCGCGTACCAAATTATTAAATCCCAAATGGTACGAGGGGATGCTATCTCACGGTTACGAAGGTGTGCGCGAACTATCCAAACGGTTGGTGAATACAACAGGTTGGAGTGCGACAGCCGGCGCTGTGGATAACTGGATTTATGAGGATACTAACGAAACCTTCATCAAAGATGAAGAAATGCAGAAACGGTTGCTGAACCTTAATCCCCATTCTTTCCGCAAGATTGTATCAACTTTGCTGGAAGTGAATGGACGCGGTTATTGGGAGACTAGCGAGGATAATTTAGATCGTCTGCGCGAGTTGTACCAAGAGGTTGAAGACCGGATTGAAGGGATAGACTAAGATTACATGGGCAGGCTTTATGCCTGCCTTAACAATGAGATAAGGTTAATTATGGATAATTGGCAAGATATTACTGATGATAGATTAGTAAGACCAATACATCCTGGTGAAGTAATTGCAGATATTTTAGATGATTTAGATATTAATACCGCAAATTTTGCAGAAAATTTAGGAGTATCTAATCAAACAATTCAGGAAATTATTAATGGTCAAAGATCAATTACAGTAGATATAGCAATACGTCTTGGTAAAGCTTTAGGAAATGGCCCAAGACTTTGGCTTAATCTTCAGCAAAAAGTTGATCTTTGGGATTCTTGGCAAAGCCATAAAGAAGAAATTGAAGGAATAGAATACTTATTGTAGGGTAGGCAAGATGCCAAACCTTCTATCTAAAAGAAACAAGAATCAAACTCCTTTTCAATCTCCTCAAATTCACCTGGCGTTAACACAATAGTTCCAATCAATCCATTTGGATCTAAGTCAACATTCTCAATAGCATTGAAAGATAAATCGTATGATTCATCTCTAAATAAAATAATTGCTAACTCAACAGGTATTAAAAGTTTATAAGGTACTTTTCCTTCCACTTGTTCAATCCCATAATACACATGATCTTCACTATCCCAATAAGCATATTCCGTACTATCATAGCTAATATAAAGGGTACAACTAATTTCAGTCTTTAGCTCAAAGGTAACAACGGGACATTCAACTTCTTCATCGATATCTACAATAGATTTATCAATAATTATTATCTCCTCTACTACTACTTCTATATATTCACTACCCAATTCAAAGTAACCATGTGCGAAGTCATCACTTAAAGAAAATTCTCTAGAGCTAAAACTATGTGATATTTCATTTTTAATTTCGCTCCAATTATCATCAAGTATTTTGTAACATAAATCTACTTCACTGGATTCTTGTTCTATAATCTCTGTTAACAATTTGTCAATGCTTTCTTTGTAAATTAAATACTCACTCTGATTAGAAGCCTTCTGCCAATCTGGATCGCCACTAATAATATATATTTTTCTATTTTCAATTTTAGCTTTTTCTTCTATTGCAGCTATGGCAAACGCATCAGGAAATTCATGCTTCTTTTGGCCATTTTCAAAAGGAGGAAGTATTTGAAAGTATTTAGTAAAAATATATTCTGCTGATACAGCATCTATTGTTAATATCTCTATTTGTGATTCTTTTATAAACTCGTTGAATTGTTCTTTTAATTCATGGGATAATTCATCATTATTTAAAGATGAATTTAATAATTTTTGAAATTTAAGAGAATTATGAATAATCTTAGCTTGTTTGCGAAACTCTTTGTGAAGATTTTTAAATGCTAATGAAGCTTGTTGCGTTAAATGCTCAATGTGAGCCATCACTTCTTGCTGTGTAACCGTAGTCAAATACAGACAAACCTTTTCATCTTGAACTAACTCTATAAGTTTTTTGAAGGATGTAGATTGATAGTTAAAGTTTTCCCTATCAAATACTTCTGTATCTAAAGCAACTAAACGAGTAGGTTGTCTGATTCTTTGTATCATTTATTTTTCTATATTTCCTAAATACTTGTAATACCTTACATATTTTATACTTTATATGAAAAGTTAGCTGCTGATTAAACCCAGAAGAAATCTTAGATTCTTATCCGCAACTCACACACGAGGCAATTCAAGCAGCTATTTGAGAATTGAATGCCTAAATATAAAATAAATAAAGCGATCGCACTCACCCTTCCACAACAGGCGATCGCTTTATTTTTGAGGTTTTCTGTAAGACGATCGCACTTCTCTTCCACAACAGGCGATCGCTTAGTTTTTGAGGTTTTTTGTAAGACGATCACACACTCTTGCACAACAGGCGATCGCATTTTTTTTGAGGTTTTCTGTAAGGCGATCGCACATTCTTCCACAACAGGCGATCGCTTTATTTTTGAGATTTTCTGTAAGGCGATCGCACTCACTCTTCCACAACAGGCGATCGCTTAGTTTTTGAGGTTTTCTGAAAGGCGATCGCATGATTATCTCCACCAATGGCTTCCGTCCTCTACATTGATGCGTTAGTTAGCTGGCAACTGCAATAAATATACTCTGACGCTACCGATTTAGGGCTGATCTCAAACTGTAAATGTGAACGGTAGAAACAAACATCAAACTCCATAAAGAAGTTAACTTGCCCCAAAATCAGAGGTACGTTTGTAGCCTGTGTCCATGCAAATACAAGTTGTACAGGTTCAAATTGCCCAATTACTGCCTGAAGAACCACGACACGCGCCTCGTATTGAGCCAAATTACCTGTCAAACTCAATGCAGTTGTCTGCTGTTCCCACAGATACCCAAGCTCAACTCCTACTGAATAAGGAAGCACATTCACGCTTGCTCCAGTATCCAACAGACCGGATGTTATCGCAGAACTTTGCTGGTAGATCAAAGTAAGGGGTAGATAGGGGCGGAAACTAGCTTCGCCCAATGCAACATCAATCGGGATAAAGGAATACCGTTGTGCGTTACGCATGGTCTTGATTTTTAGCAGCTTGTAGCACTTTTAACATGGTATCTGCGGCTTCAACTGCATCATAAGGCGACCACACAGGATAAGACTGATCGGGCTTAATCAACTCGGTTTCCTGTTGGGCTAACTCTGAGATTAAAACCTGCATAATATAAAACTTATCTGCTCGACTAAGTTCTCGCAAAGTAGAGATTAATTCTGCTGAAACCATGCAAAGTACTCCAGTAAATCAAGTCTACTTCTCGATCATAGATTATTCGTTGGGTTTCACTGCGTTTACCCCAAGCTACAATTAAAACAATCACGTCTGCAACTTACAGATGAGACAATTCCAGCAACTATTGAGAATTGAATACCTAGATAATGCTTAGGCGTAGCCCGTCGTAGACATCGCACTCACTCTTCCACAAGAGCGATCGCTTTATTTTTGAGATTTTCTGTAAAGCGACCGCACTCACTCTTCCACAACAAGCGATCGCATAATTCTTGAGGTTTTCTGCAAGGCGATCGCTTTTGGGAATATGCGAAGTTCTTAGGCGTAACCCGTCGTAGACATTACTTTAACAAACTTCGGCGGGTTGAAGTCCCCGGCTTCTAACAAGCCGCAAGTTTTGTGTCGGGGTCTAAATCCCCGTTACAAAACGTAATTGCGAATTGCGAATTGCGAATTGTTTTAACCTTTTACAACAGGCGATCTCGCTCACAGATTTGTTGTGAAGACTGTCAGATTGTCAATTGCAGCATTCAATTTGATGGAGAAAATCTTCTCCGTTATATTTGAGATATATCAGTCGCTTACTTTTCCTCCAAGTTAATCAGCATGGATATCACAGCTACTTTGAACGAAATCGCAACTCTTAGTGTTGAAGATAGAATCCGTATTGTACAGGCAATTTGGGATAGCATCGCAGCAGAGCAAGTTTACCCTGATTTAACCGATGCACAAAAGCAAGAACTCGATCGTCGAACTGCTGACTATGATTCAAATCCAGATAATGTGCTGACTTGGGAGGAAATCAAAGCATCAATTAAGGGGTAGCAATGAATTATGTCCTGGTGTTTCGCCCAGAGGTTAGAGAAGAACTTAATGATGCACACAGTTGGTACGAGAGTCAAAAACCCGGTCTCGGTGACGAGTTTTTAGACTGTGTAGACGAAACGGTGAATCGAATTTCTCAGATGCCAGAATCCTATGTAATTGTCTACGGTGATATGCGACGAGCAGTAGTGCGGCGATTTCCCTATGCTGTGTACTATCGGATTGTGTCGAGTCGAGTAATAGTGACGGCAATTTTTCATGGTCGCAGAGATCCAAAATCGTGGCAGACGCGAACCTAATACTATAATTACGAGTGATGTCTAACGATAAGCCGCTACGCATCTACGCCTTATTTTTGAGGTTTTCTGCAAATAGATTGCTCCTCATCAACTATCGAAGCATAAAATTAAAGCATGACTATTCATAAAACAGATATGCTAAAAACGCTTTGGGGTACTGTTCGGGAAGGAAAAATCGAATTGCTAGAGTTAGAAGAATTACCGGAAGGGACAAGAGTGCTAGTGACGCTGCTTCCTGATGATGAAACTGAATTTTGGCTTCAAACTAGTCAAACATCACTCTCATCAGTTTGGGATAACGCTGAGGATGATGTCTATGCCCAACTACTCTAAAAATGACATCATTTTGGTTCAGTATCCCTTTTCAGATTTGTCCAGTTCAAAAGTTAGACCTGCTGTTGTTGTAAGTGCGCCGCATATTTCTCAAGATATCCTAATTACACCCTTGACGAGCAAAACTGGAGCATTGCTAGAAGGTGAGTTTATCTTGTCTGAATGGTCAGCAGCAGGGCTAAACGTAGCTACAGCAGTCAAGAGAGGTTTATACACAGTGCATAAAAGCTTATAGCGATTACCAGTTAAGTGAGGTACAGATAATATTTTGAAACGCAAAGGGACGCGAAGTAAAGCGCAGAGGTACGCAGAGATTTGTACTTCAGCAGACTAGGAAACGCTATAGTTGTCAAAGTGATTGGCAAGTTAGCTGATGCTGATGCTGAACTTTTAGAGCAATCTTTGCGGTGTTGGTTGGGGTTGTGATAGGAGCCTATGGCAGCCTCGCAAGATTGAGAATTGAATATTTATAAATAGCGATCGCACTACTCTTGCACAACAGGCGATTGCCTTGTTTTTGAGGTTTTCTACAAGGCGATCGCTTCTATATTTTCAGCGATATCATAATATGATATCATTATATCTATGGCTATATTCAAGTTAACTGTAAGATGGCTGTAATTGTATTGATTAAATGGATCTCAATAACAAACAACGTCAGATTTTAGAGTTAATTTTTACAAATCCTGTACCATCTAATGTTCTTTGGAAAGATATTGAAAGTTTATTCATAGCTTTAGGTGCTGATATTACTCAAGGTAGAGGTTCGCGGGTTCGTGTGAAATTAAATGATGTAAAAGCTGTTTTTCACGAACCGCATCCTCAAAATGAGACAGATAAAGGAGCAGTCAATTCTGTTAGAGAATTTTTAATTAAGGCAGGAATTGAAATATGATGACTTATAAAGGATACACAGCTAGTATAGAAGTAGATGTAGAAGCGGGAATACTTTTTGGCCAAGTCCTAGATATTAATGACGTAATTACCTTTAAGGCAAAAACTGTAGACGAAGCGCGTCAAGAATTTCAAATTTCTGTTGATGATTATCTTGCTTTCTGTGAAGAACTAGGAGAGGAGCCTGATAAACCATTCTCTGGTAAACTTCCATTCCGCACAACTCCAGAACACCACCGAAAAATATTTATTGCTGCTAAGAAGGCTGGCAAAAGCATAAATGCTTGGATGGATGAAATCTTAACTGGCGCTGCGGATAAAGTAATCAATACTTAAAGTCAATCATTCTAAATATTTTTTCGCTAAAGTGCATTCGCTTTTGGCATTTTTATGAGAATATTCAAGTTGAAATTTTCCTATGGATGCGTTAACTATCAACGCGCGATCACGGCTGATAATCTAATTTAGAATGGCATACAGCCAAATAATCTTTTAAATTTTAAAATATATTACTTGATACCACCAGAGGTTAAAGTTATCTAATGTATTAGATCAAACTTATTTATATGTGGTTGATAAATTTTCTTCCACAGAACAACAACCAATTAATCCAATTTCATCAAACTTATCATAGAGACTTTTTTCTTGACTATGATTTTCTGATTCTGATTGAGGATAACGCTTTTTGGCTAACTGAATAAAATCAAATAGTAAGATTTGAGCTTCTTCCGGTAAAATATCAATATCTCTACATATCTCTTCAAATTTTATAAGCATAATTAACTTCTAAGATTGAGGAAAATAGTATGACTTTATTATAGACTGCTTTTCAAGCGATCGCGGCTGATAAATTTATAACTTATAAAGGCATACAGCTAAATCAAGTTTTAAATTTTAAAATATATGCAAATATTTATACAAAAAGTTTTAGTGGATGATTCATCTGTGTTGTTTGATCTGGTAAATGCTCATGTTTTAACTTCTGCATCTCTTCTTTAAAAGTTTTCTGAACGATTTTGACGATTAAAGCTTCCAAATCTGCGACTGTCAAACCACTTAGAAGCTGATCTGATGAAGCTTTGAAATTTTGCATAGAAAATATTTCTGCATCTTGCTGTATTAGTGTGACTGATGGTTTCTTCTCTAGCTCCGAGTAATTTAATGATTCACTTTTAATCATATCTTCAGTTATTAAAGGATTTTTTTGATTCCAATTTGACACAATTTCAAAATAACCTGCGGCATCTTCTAAACAATACTCAAACATATTTAATAAAATATCTATCCAACCGCTTTTTCGTAAAAATACTTTTCTGGGATTCTTACGAAAATAACTACCGCCAATCTTTTTATTTACTTTAATTTCAAGGTGTTCAAACAAACCATTTAAACCTTTATAGCCATATAATTCTGAATAATCTCTAAAATCAAATAACTTTATTTCATTAACGTTTGAATGTATGCCTAGAGCTTTTGATCTATTTCTCAACGTTATCATATCACTATCTTTTATATTGAAGCCAATAAATATTTTATTTTTAAATTTTTCAATATCTTTTATGATTTCCTCAACAAGTTGATTTTCCTCAGATTCAAATTCTAAAAACTTAATTTTTATATATTGTTGTTTACTTGTTTTGAGAAGCCGAGTAATGGTGTATCCATATATTTTTTGTACTGCTTTTCCCTGTACCTGTAAATAATCCGGCCAAAATTCTAAGTCAAAAAAAACCAAATCATAGATAGAACCATTAGAAAAATTATTGATAAATTGCCCATCAATCTTGACCTCTATCTTATACATAAAATACTTTGGGGATTATTTACATATTAAAAATATACAAAAAAATAATTACAATCAAAACAGGATATACACGTATTGAACCGCTAACCTTTCTGCGTTCATCTGCGTGCATATCCGGTTAAAAATTCAGACTTTTCTACCTACAAAACCCAGCTTTAATCCACTAACCCGATCACACCTTTCCTCAACCCTCCACAGTCAATCTATTAAACGCCATATTTTCCATAAAATGTATCGCGCTTTGTCCTGGCTTGTAAATAAATCAATTTTTGAACTCGTAAACTAACTTTTGCGACTTGTAAACTAAGTTTCTGACTCGTAAACTAACTTTTATGACATCAAAACCAGCTTTTGCGACATCAAAACCAGCTTTTGCGACACCAAAACCAGCTTTTGCAACATTAAAACTAGCTTTTGCGACATCAAAACTAGCTTTTGCGACATCAAAACCAGCTTTTGCGACACCAAAACTAGCTTTTGTCAAAGAATTTCAGCAAATCTACTCCCATTTTTCCTGCTCGCTAAGTTCTCTTCAATAAAAAAACGCAAATATACGCATTCCGACGCAATTTCAGCGTTTCTATACGTATAAATGCGATAAAAGTAAAAACAATTCCAGCTTTATTTAATGGGTGTTGCTGAATCTAGGGATGAAACGCAAAGGAAAATTCAATAAAATTATCCCGCATTTATGCAACATCATTTAATGCACTAATGCGATCGCACGTTTCGTCAACGCTTCAGCAGTCAATCCATTAAACGCCATCAACTCGCCAGCACTGGCTGTAGTCTCTCCACGCTTCCACGCAAAGGTGTCGCGCTTGGCTGTACTCCGTAACAGAATCGGTTCTAGCATCCCCGCAGCGCCACCTGTAACAGCAATTAGCGCATCGCCATCAAATAATTCAGCAAATTTCGCATCATCTAAGAAACCGCCTTCAGGTTCAGAACAGGTATCCCACGCAGTATCATGGCTACGGTACAATTGCCGAGGATTGATTACAGAAACTATCTTGACACCAATACCTTCAGTTTCTAAGAAAGCCGCAGCTTCAAATACTGGCATTAATGTCATATCACCAATTACAGCAAATACAACTTGTTTATCACCAGCGATTTCATGTAATAACACTGCACCATCGCGCAACCCTTGACGAGTTTGTTCTAAAGTTGTGCGAATTGGCAATGGTGATTTACTCGCTGTAATCACAATTCCCTTATTCTTAGTTTTCAATGCCCAGTCATAACAGGCTTGAATACTATTAGCATCAGGCGGAAATAATGGGAAAACATTTCCATTTCGCATCAACGAAGCAAAGTAAGCTTCAATTTCGGGACGTTGATGAGTCCAACCGTTGCGCCCTTGCTCTAATGCGCCTGCTGTGAATAAAGTAATAGTCGAGGGAGTTTGACGGCGTAATTCTGCCATTGATTGGGTTACAGTTTGCCAAATTGGTAATCCGTTGATGGCAAAAGATTCGTAAGAACACCACAAAGTTCTCGCACCCATTAACGCCAAACCGGCAGCTAAACCGGCACAAGCATCTTCACTCAATGGTTCATAAACTTGTCCATTTGGTGCTTGATTATATAAGTCGTCGGTTGTGGGGTGGATAATCTTTAACGCTTGGTTGATGTTGGCAATTCCTGATGCTTCGTTACCATCGGCGTTGGTGACGAGGAAATTTTGATCTTTCTTTCCAACTATTCCTACTAATCGTCCCATTGCGGTTGTGGAAACTTTTGCTTCACCTCCAACTGCATATTCTTCTAAAGGTAATTCACCTAAATCTGGTAATGGAAATTCAAATTCTGTCACCACAGTTTTCGCTGCTGGGCCTCCGCCTGCGCGTTCGGCATTTGTTCTGACTATTTGCCAAGCTTCGGCAGATAAAGCACGAGTTTGCAATGCACTGATGATATGAGGTGCATCTAGCGTATCTTTGGGATAGAGGTTGTGAGATTTTGAACCCCGCGCGTGGACTCCTGCACCTTTGAGTTGTTTAATAATGAAGACGGTAAGTTTACCACCTAATGCCGATCGCGCTGCTTTATCTACACCGGAAAGTATTGCTTCAGTAAATGCTAGGCGTTTCTCGAAGGAAAAGGCAGTACTATCAACGTAATCGCCTGGTTGGTTTTGATCGTCAAAGTCTTTGGCATCCACTAATACGACTTCATCAAAACCGTTACCTTGCCAATATGCTTGCATCTGTTCGTTGGTTTTCAGGGAAACCATGCTGTGATGTTCTTGGCTGTAACCGTTCCACACCAAAATCGGTAAGAAGTTGGTGACAGCAGGATAAGCTGTATGGAAATGCGCGATCGCACTTACAATATAAGGCTCACCCAATCCACCATCCCCAACTGTAAAGGGGAACAACTTATCTTTATGCAACAATGCAGCCGCCATTGCAAAGTGTTGCCCTTGTCCCAAAGGCCCAGCCGGTGCGAGAATACCGGGAATAAAACCAGAAAGGTGTCCTAAAAGTCCATGCTTTTCTCGGAAGCGATCGCGCAATTGTTGGACTGTAAAAATTCCCATGTCCTCTAGCGAACGATCCAAGAACATGGCACTATAAAATCCGGGGGCGTGGTGTCCAACTTCGGTAATAATGTTCTTGTATCCCAGCATGACAAGAGATGCGTAAGCTTCTGCTTGGCTGGCGAATCCGCCGGGATGCCCAGAAGCTTTGCTGGCGGTAACTTGCAAAGTCAGGTAGCGTAAGGCATCGGCAGCCAGTAAAGTTTGATATACAGCTGCTTTGTCTGTAGTCGATGCGATCGCTACTTTGCCCGACTCGATAGCAGGTGTTGCACCATAAGTTTCAAAATCTGGTAACGCTTCACCAAAATATTGAATTCCTTCAGAAAAATTAGGAAGCGCTGAAGATGGCTTTGAGGAGATTGCAGTCATGCTGAGTACCTTGTGACGATGAGATGAAACTGTCTGACTTTTCACGGTATCTGAGGAACCTCTCTCTAAATTTCTCTCCTAAAAGGAGAGAGACTTTGAATTTCCCCCTTCCCGTGTCGGGAAGGGGGTTAGGGGGTTAGGTTTTTTGTAGGCTTTTTCAGATGACATGAAAATTCAGATGAAACTGTAGATGCTCGTTGAATTTAACAAAAATTTTACATCTTTCAGGCTGTAACAGTTTATTGCTTTTTTGCAACGTTAGAATAAGTACTTTAAATGATTACACAACCAAAATTTCAGTAAGTTCAAGTAACAAAAAGATATTCAAATAGCGAAAAAATTTATGAAATTACCAAATGGGCCGCAAATGCCAGTCCTTTTGCAGATGCTGCGCTGGATTGCTAATCCGATGTCATTTATGGAAGCTTGCGCCAAAACTTATGGGGAAACTTTTTCTATCAGGTTAGAAAAAAATTCTTCTCCTATGGTGATTGTCAGCAACCCCCAAGCGCTACAGCAAATTTTGACAAATGATACTAAGGAATTAGAAGCGCCTGGCGAACTGAATCGGACGTTTGAATTTTTACTGGGTAAGAATTCTGTGATTACTATTAGCGGTGCTGAACATCAGCGCCAACGGCAGTTATTAATGCCTCCCTTTCATGGCGAAAGAATGAGAAACTATAGCCAAGTAATTACCGATGTTACTCAAAATGTCATCAGCCAATACCAGATAGGCAAACCCTTTAATATTCGGTCTGCTACCCAAGCCATTACTATGCGGGTGATTATGCAGGCTGTGTTTGGGCTACATGAAGGAACTCGCGCTGAAAAACTACAGCAATTTTTGGGTGAACTTTTAGAAAAGGCTAGTTCTCGATTAATTGTAGCTTTGCTTTATTTTCCAGCTTTACAAAGAGATTTTGGCCCGATTAACTTCTGGGGAAAGCAGATGCGCCGTCAACAAGAAACTGACGAACTCATCTATGAGGAAATTCGGGAACGTCGAGAACAAGCAGATTCATCACGCACAGATATTCTTAGCTTACTCATGGCTGCTAAGGATGAAGCCGGTCAACCGATGACTGATGAAGAGTTGCGCGATGAATTAATGACTCTTTTAACCGCCGGTCACGAAACCACAGCAACAGCCTTAGCATGGGCTTTTTACTGGATTCATAAAGTACCATCAGTACGCCAAAAGCTAGTACAAGAATTAGATAGTTTGGGTGATAATCCAGACCCCAGCGCCATTTTCAAGTTACCTTATCTCAACGCTGTTTGCTCCGAGACATTGCGGATTTACCCAGTAGGTATACTAACTTTTCCCAGGGTAGTAAGAACACCAATTTCGTTAGGCAGTTACGAACTAGAACCGGGGACAATTGTGCTTGGTTCCATTTATTTAACCCACCACCGCGAAGATATTTACCCAGAACCTAAGCAGTTTAAGCCAGAACGCTTTTTAGAAAGGCAATTTTCCCCTTATGAATTTCTGCCCTTTGGTGGTGGTGCAAGGCGTTGTATCGGTCTAGCCTTTGCCCAGTTGGAAATGAAGCTAGCACTTGCCAAAATCCTTTCTAGCTTGGAATTAGAACTAGTTGACAATGGTGAAATTCAACCTAAACGCCGTGGTTTGGTGACAGGGCCAGATCGTCCTATCCAGATGGTTGTCAAAAGTCAACGTCGGGTGAAGTCTCCCGTTCTTCAGACAACCATTGTTTGATGTTGCGGAGGTTGAGTAAATATTAGAGTGCGATCGCAAAATTATTGCAACTTTTTAACGAACCGCCAAGGCGCAGAGAACGCAGAGAGAAGAAAGAGATGCTTAACCCAAGCGTATTGCCCTATATCTGAATTATTTGAGCATGAATTTTGATTCAGCCGATGCCGTAACAATATCAACTGCTGTCCGCCAAGGTAAAGCTAGTGCTGTGGAAGTTACTAAAACTGCATTAGCACGAATAGCAGCGCGGGATGATCAACTAAACTGTTTTACGGCTGTGACTGCTGAAGCGGCTTTAGCAGATGCAGCACGCATTGATCAAGAAATTGCCCAAGGTAATAACCCGGGAATTCTTGCTGGTGTCCCTTTTGCGGTGAAAAATCTCTTCGATATCACTGGTTTAACGACTCTGGCGGGATCGAAAATTAATGCAGAAAACCCAACAGCTACCCAAGATGCAACCGCAGTAGCCAAGCTGAAGCAAGCGGGTGCAGTGCTAGTTGGTGCTTTGAATATGGATGAGTACGCTTATGGATTCGTGACAGAAAATTTCCATTACGGTGCTACTCACAACCCCCATGATTTACAGCGAATTGCTGGTGGTTCATCAGGTGGTTCGGCGGCGGCTGTTGCTGCTGGGTTAGTACCTCTGACGCTGGGTTCTGATACTAATGGTTCAATTCGCGTTCCGGCGGCGTTGTGTGGCGTTTTTGGTTTTAAGCCAACCTACGGAAGGTTATCTCGTGCTGGGGTAGCTTTATTTTCTAGCAGTTTTGACCATATTGGCCCATTTGCGCGATCGGTGCAGGATATTGCGACAGTGTTTGATGTGCTTCAGGGAGAAGACGATCGCGATCCAATTTGCACAAAACGCCCGCCTGAATTGGTTTTACCACAACTTAAAGAAGATATTTCTGATATTAGAATTGCGTTGGCGAAGCCCGCCGTAGGCATCGCCAATGATTATTTTACCCAAGGTGCAGAACTGGAAGCTTTAGCAGCAGTGCAAAAAGTCGCTGATGCCTTAGATGTTAGTGAATATGTGACAATCCCAGAAGCACATCGCGCCCGTGCAGCAGCCTTTGTGATTACAGCTAGCGAGGGCGCAAACCTACATTTAGAAAATTTGCGATCGCGTCCCCAAGATTATGATCCAGCAACACGCGATCGCTTTTTGGCTGGGGCGTTGATTCCTGGTAACTGGTATCTCCAAGCACAACGGTTTAGAAGATGGTATGGCGATCGTATTCGAGAAGTATTTCAAAATGTGGATGTGATTCTAGCCCCAACTACACCAATTTCTGCACCGCTAATCGGTCAACAAACTATGATTTTGGATGGTGAAGAAATTCTTGTCCGTCCTCATTTAGGGCTATTTACTCAACCATTATCTTTTATCGGTTTACCCGTTTTATCAGTACCAATTCAGCGCCCAAATGATTTACCATTGGGCGTACAATTGATCGCAGCACCATATAATGAAGCGTTGATTTTACGGGTTGCGGCTGCATTGGAAATCAAGGGTGTAATTTCAGCAGCAGTAGTGTAGTTATAGTATGCAGAAATACTTATTGTAGAGACGGCGATTCATCGCGTCTGATTATTGTAGCGATTCATCGCGTCTCTTGCCTTAATCGAAAAATATTGGTCACGATTTGATATCAGGTTCGGTTAAATACTTATAACATCATAGTTTTTCTAGATGGCATGATAAGTCAATTGCACAATACCTTAATGTTAATCTCTAACCCCGCACCTGTCGCAGTGCATTAAACGCCTTACCTCGTAACCCAACTGGTAACAGGGATAACCCTAAACCAGTCCAAGCTTTAGGAGTTGAAAAAGACTTTCCCGCCAAAACTAGCTCTCTCCCTTTTTGCGTTTCACCCTTTTCAATTAAACGCAAACCTAATAATAATTGCGTTTCAGTTAGACGATTTTTTCTAACTTTCTCTATTTTTTCAGACTCAAACTTATAATTTTCTAAATACCGGATTTTATCAAATAAATAAGGAATGGCTCGATTGATACCCTGCTGCTCTGCATGAGTGCGATATTCCATCAATAATTCTGGTAAATAATAACCTTTTTTTCCAGCCAAAGCCAGACGCACAAATAAATCATTATCTTCGCAATTTTGCATATTTGGCTGCATATATCCTAATTCTTGCAATGTTTTACGGCGAAATAATGTCGCCCCAACTTGAAAGCTTTGGTGAATAAATACAACTTCTAATAAATTATTTACAATACCTGCTGGTAAATTCTTCCTACCCCAGCGATGAGAATTTTCTTTAGTTTTTGCTTCATCCCGGACATTGTTAATATCAATTATCCAATGATCTGTACCAACAAAATCAATACTAGGGTCTTGAGCAAGAATCGCTGCGGTACTTGCGAGAAAATCTGGTGTTAGTCGATCGTCATCATCAAATTTAATAAAATATTCACCACTGGCAGCATCAAAACCAGAACGCATATTATTACTTTTACCAATATTTTGCTGATGACGGATATATTTAATCCGATTGTCTGTGTACTGTGACATCAATTCGGGTGTGCGATCGCTAGAACCGTCATCACAAATAATTAGCTCAAAGTCTTGCTCAGACTGATTGAGTACACTGTCAATGGCATAAGGAAGAAGATTAACACGATTAAAAGTAGGAACACAAACAGAAATTTTAGGCATGTTATGTATTACCAACTGGAGAATATAGAAATTTATTATATTTCTAATTTAGGGCATCGCCAATAGAGCTATACTTAGCGGATAGTTCTTTGAATTTTATTCATTGTTTTGTTGAAAAAATTATTGATTTTAGCAATTATACTTAGTAATTTTAGCTGTTTTGGTCTTTTTTCTGGCTGTTTGAGAAAACGATAATGTAAAAACTCATTTGCGTAAGAGATATTAACGTTTTGTCCTTGACACAACTGGGCAAAATCACGAGAAGAATAGCTCATATAATGGATGCGGTGAATCGGTTTTAGACCATCTTGGTTGTAAAGAACATTATTAATATTGACAAAGGGATCTGCATTGGCACAATTACCTGTTCTATCTTCTCCATTGGGGCTGAGTGTAAAGTTAAACAGTGGGCGATCGCAGCGCAAGGTCATATAATTAACAAAAAAGCATCATCCCACCATCCATTTCCATTAATCCATTGAACTTCTTTCTGGGTAATTAATCTCTCCTTCATTATTTCAAGTTCTTGCACAGAAAATAATCCTTTTTTAGAATCAAAAAAGCTAGAACAATGCAGCTTAGGACGTATATCTGCTTCTGTATAGAGTCCAGTTTTCTCTATAAGTGGAATATTTAACGCTGCAACAGCTTTGTCTTTAATGTGTTCCCAATCATCAAAAATAAAATCGTATTCTTCTAGCCGATCAATTACATTATTGAGTGGCTTCATTGCTAAACTATCACCGTCATAAAATACGAATTTATCAAAAATCCCCTCAAAGACAGCAAACTTTCTTTGCAAATGACTTTTGTACCAACTAGGACGTGATAATTTCATCTCTTTTTCTCTAGGATGAGCAGCCCAAACCTCATGAGCAAATTCTTCCCAGCGTTGAATTACGTCCCAATTATCAAATAGGGTTACATTCTTTCGAGCATTAACTTCTTGCTGAACTAAATCTAGTTTATCGTTGTATGGAATAATACAAATAGGAATGTCTGCACCAACATTCGCCTCAATGCTGTTTAGCAAAGCTACTAATTGGTCAAACACCACATCATTCGCAAGGGTGTAAATCCCGAAAGAATCCATTGTGATAAATCCTTTTTATCTTTAGTTGCTGAGTAACGCAGATAATATTATCGTTATTTACTGAGGTATTATCCCCAAATAACTAATATACACATCTTTACGCTTTGTGCTGACGTAAGTTGGACGGCTTATGTAGTAAACGCTTAATTAGCGTAAGTATTGAAACCTCTCCCTGGCTTTACTACGCAAAACCTGCCCTTCTCCGACTGGGAAAGAAACTTGAACTTTAGTTTAAGGTAGGGAGAAGTTTGTCAAACTCACGTTTTGTTAGATTACGAAAAAAGTGAAGCGATCGCAAAGGTTTCGAGTATTTTAAATTTCGTTATATAGTCGATACCTCTGCCAAATTAAGAGGGTTCAACGCCACCAGAAACATTATGAATACGTTCGTGCATAAGTAAGCTTGGCAAAAATCTGGCTTAATAAAATAGGCTCAGGGATTTCCGAAAGCATTTTTAAGATTTCATGGACATATCGGAAGCTACGGTAAACGCCCCCAGACCAATAATGCCGGAGTCGGGATTAAGAATGCGGAAATCAGCAAGAATTCGAGCCTGATTGACAAAATGTGCTGTATCTTAAGCTTTAACCGATGCGCTAGTGCTAACTTTTCTTCCGTAGAGGATGGCAAAAAAGCCAGTAATGTACATCAACAGGCTATAAACCGCAGCAGGCACGGCCATGTCGGGGTTGTTGAGCAAACCAGCAGTGATCGCCAGGGCCAGCGTTCCATTTTGAATTCCCACTTCAACGCCAATGCAGATTTGTTGGGACAGAGGGAGCCGAAATAGCTTTGCGGTAAAAAATCCTGCCAGAGTTGCTAGGAGGTTGAGTAGCAGTACACTGATTCCTACCTGTACTAAAAACCTTGGTAGCTTACTGCCTTCACGCACCAGCAACAGTGCAATAATCAGCGCCAGAAGTCCGATTGCCAGGCGAGCCATTTGCTTTTCGAGGCGACGCGCTGTATCGGGAAAGTAGTAACGAATCACCATCCCGATCACCGTCGGCAGCAGCGTGATCAACAAAATTTGCAGCATTGTCTGTCCAATTGGCAGGCTAATCGCTGCACTCTCTTCCAGAAAATGCTGAAGCGTCAGATTTATCAAAATGGGAATTGTAAACACGGTGATAATGCTGCTAAGTGCGGTGAGCGTCACTGATAGAGCAACATCACCCTTTGCCAAATAAGTCATGAGATTGGAGGAAGGGCCACCAGGACAGACCGCTACTACAATCAGACCAACGGCGATCGCCCTTTCCATTGGAACCACCAGCGCGATTAGCAAACCAATCAGGGGTAGCAGCACCACCTGACATGCCGTACCAATTACAACAGCCTTGGGGTAGCGAGTGATTCGCTTAAAGTCTTCTGGAACTAGGCTTAACCCCATTCCCAACATGACAATTGCCAGGGCTAGCGGCAGCAAAACGGTGGTAAATAAGTTGCTCTGCATGGCGGTAAAGATTTAGAACTTACGGATTGATAGTAATGCCAGGATTATTTGGTTCAGTTGCCGCATTGTCGTCGCGTTTATCTGCGGTAGCAGGCATTGTAACAGTGATAGGATATCAAACATGGGCGAATTTTAGCTTTTGAGTTGTCGTTTGGGAAGACAACAACTCTACTATAGAGCGCCCTCTCTCTTCATACTCTTTTTTTGGCTAAGGTAAGCTAAAACACATCTAATTTGCAGATGAAAATTTTCTCAATATCTTGTGGGGTGGGCATCTTGCCCGCCCTAGTTGTGCAAATTAAATGCTGATTAGCTTATTGATAGTTAGATTTATTTCAGCCAACCCACTTACACCTGCAATGACATACCGTAAGTGATTAGGGGTACATGATATGAAACCCCGAAAACTAATATAACCACAGGATAATTTGATTCGGCAACTGCAATGATGCTGACCCTGTTATATCATGTCCGGTTAAATACTTATAACATCTGTAGGTTGGGTTGAGGAACGAAACCCAACGCTTGATCCTTGCTCATGTTGGGTTTCACTA